>CAYSPN010000791.1:0-3367 GCA_964432895.1 uncultured Candidatus Kuenenia sp. | reverse complement strand
GCGTTTCGCGGCGCAGTAGCCGCTCTCCTCGAGGGCCTTTGTCACGTCAAAGTGGTCGCCCCAGCAGGCGAGTTCGAGACCGCCATAGCCAAACTCGCGGGCCTTGCGGGCCAGGTCTTCAATCGGCATGTCGGCCCACTGGCCGGTGAACAAGGTGACGGGACGGGGCATGAACGACTCCTTGTGAACGGGATTTGCCGCCAAATTCTGCCAGAAATCATTCAGATGGAAAAGGAGCCGGCGGTTGACTGCGCCCGCAAGGCGGAAGCAACCCGCATTGCCACCGGAACGGCAGAAGTCTCGTCGCGTTGGCTTTTTCTCGGTCCACGACCTACGGCAGCACGTTCCTCAGAAGGTCGAAAAATCCAAAAGCTCCTCGAGCTTCCGCCGATTCCGGTGTTCAGCATCTGGAGTGCCTTTGCCTCCCGGCCGTGAGCCTCACCGGCGGATGACGCTGCGGAGGAGCCACAGGCCCCAGAGGGCGACGAGCACGTTCCCCATCCAGACGGCCGGCGGAGGGAGCGAGCCCGACTTGACGCGGGAGACTCCCAGCATGAACACGGGATAGTAGACGAGGAGGATCGGCAGGAAGCAGAGGAAGAAACTGGTGAGGAAGTCGGCATTCCGCATCCGGATTGCCATCGGCGCCCCCACGAGCACGAAGCAGAGGCAGCTGAAACCGTTGGCCCAGCGACGCCAGGGTTCCATGACGATGCGGGTGAGCCGGGACTTCGCCCATGTGGCCTGTTGCCAGTCGGGCTCAACGGCGGCGGGTACCGTCTGCTCCATGTGGCCCGTGACGATGCCCAGGGCGATCTTTCCCGATGCAACCTGCTCGAACTGGTCGATCTTGGCGATCTGTTCGGTGCGGGCCTTGGCGAAATCGGCCATGGCGATCTCTGAAGGACTTGTGGAGGTGCTGCCCTTCCTGCTGACGGCGTCGAGCGGCACGACCCGCTCGATCGTGTCGGGAAACACCGCCTTCACGTCGCCGACATGTACCGTGCCATCGCGGCAGGTGATCGTGAGCGTGCCGGCAGTCGCGTCGGCACGCAGCGAGGCCTCGGCGGCCGAGACCGTCACGGGCGGGCTCGAGCCGCCCGGCTGAAATGAAAGCGTGGGCCTGATGAGTCGCCTGCCATCAACCCCCTTCACGTTGATCGAGAGCTGCGAGGTGCTATACGACCGTTGCTGCCGCAGGCGGCCGTAGATGATGTCCTCGACGCTGCTAATGACGACCCGCCGCACGCCGTCGCGGCCCCACGATACGGCGACGTCGTTGAGCCATACCGACACGAGGCTTACCGCGATAGCCAACGCCGCCGCGGGCCAGATCACGGCCATCGGCGTGATGCCGGCGGCCTTGAGGGCCGTGATCTCGTTCGACGCCGACATCCTTCCAAACACGCTCGCCACGGCGAACAGCATCGTGCCCGGCACCGCGAACCGCATCGCCTCGGGCAGCACGTAGGGAATGAGAGCAAGGATTTGCATGAGCCCCAGCCCCTGCTGCTGCGCTTCCTTGACCAGGCCTACGACGAGCATGAACAGCGTGAGGGCAGAGAGTGCCACGAGAAAGACCTGCAGCAACTCGCTCAGCACGTAGCGGGTGATGATCTTCATGGGAGCCCTGTCGGGAAGAAGGCCTTCAGGCGTGGCCTGGCGGCGCGGAGGGAGCGGAGGGCTTCTGAGCAATGTTCGTCACGTCGCCCCGCGCCGCCTCGATGGCATTGGTATGAATGGCGATGGCCTCGGCGGCGGCTGCCACCGCCTCGTGGAAGGCTCCGGCGGCGGCATGCTGCCGCGCCCGGGCCACGATGGTGCCCGTGCGTTCGCGATCGGCGGGCGGCAGTTCCTCGGCGGAACGCTCGATGCTCGTGGCGATCCTCTCCACAAGCTGCTCGGTCGGGGTGCAGTCGTAGCGACGGTAGGGGCCCTTGCCGAGCATGTCGCCCGCTTGAAGCATCCGCCCTCGCGATGACGACGGCGCGAGAAAGCCCAGCACGGCGATCAAGAGCGACGCGGCTCCTGCCATCAGAGCCCCCAGGCTGCCAAACATGCACACCGCGTGCATCAGTTCCGATTGGCACAGCTCCTTCGTGAGCTGGCTGTAGGGATTGAACATCAGCGCCGCCAGCAGGCACGCGGCCGCGAACGCCAACGCCATCCAGGAGCGGCTGGCCTGCCGCCGGTTCGTCGTGGCCTCCTCGCTGAGCGGCCACGCCTCGTTCTTCCGAGAGGGCTTCGAGGCTTCCTCCTCGCCGGCCCGCGCGACGATCACGGTGACATTGTCGGGAGCACCCCGTACCAGCGCCAGGCCGATCAGGGCCGAAACCGCCTCCTGTGGCTCGAGTTCGGCGGCGAGCAGGCCGATCTCCTCGTCGGCGACCTGACCGGAGAGGCCGTCGCTGCAGAGCAGAAACACGTCGCCTGCCGTTACCGGAAACGGTCCTTCGAGATCGACGTCGACGTGGGGATGCGGGCCCATCGACCGGGTGATGATGTTCTTCGGGGCGGCGTCGGCGGCTTGTTCGCGTGACATGCCTCCGGCCGATTCAAGCTCCCAGACGAGTGAATGATCCCGCGACAGCTGTTCGATCGTGCGGCCCCGAACGCGGTAGCAGCGGCTGTCGCCCACATGGCCGATGATCGCACCGCGAGGGAGGAGCACGAGCGTTGTGCAGGTCGTGCCCATGCCCTTGAATTCGTGGCCGCTCTCACCCTTTGTATTGATATCGCCATTGGCCCGTTCGAGGCTCCTCCGCAGGGCGAGCGGCGGGGAAAATTCGGAGTGTTGCTCGTAAATCTTTGGAGCGCGGTCGGCCACGATGGCGCTGGCCAGTTCGCCCGCGGCGTGGGCTCCCATGCCGTCGGCCACCAGGAACAGCCATCCGCGCGTGCGGAAATGCTGCGGGCTCGCAGGCAGCACCGCCTTCGAGTCTTGATTGTTCGAGCGGCGGCGACCGATGTCGGTGCGGTCGCAATAGACCAGGCTCGTCACTTTTCCCACGCGTCGATGTGCCTCGGGCGGGTGGCGGAAAAGAGCGGATTCTAGCCGGATGGGGCGGCTCAGGCGAGACACGATTGTCCGGGCAGAATACGCAGAAACCGGCTGGTCTGGCGGCGGGCAGGGCAGAAATCTATGGTTTCGGGCCGTTGGGACTGGACCGCCAAGGATCCCCATCATGCATGTCAACACTGCCAGAATTCGATCGCGGGGAGGGCTTTCAGCCGTTGTCTGCTCCTGTCTCCTTTCGGCGGCTGCCTTGGTGATGGCCGGCGGCTGCGTGCAGCGGAGAATGACGGTCCGCAGCAATCCGCGGGGCGCCCTCGTCTACGTCGATGACTACCAGATCGGCACCACGCC
>CAYSPN010000790.1:0-2594 GCA_964432895.1 uncultured Candidatus Kuenenia sp. | reverse complement strand
TCGCGGTCACGCACCACCTCGACAACGTCGACAAGGCCGACAAGGTTCTCATTCTGGGACACGGCGAGGTGGTGTGGTTTGGCTCCCGCGTGGAAGCCCTGGGGCACTTCGGCGTGCATCGGCTCGCAGACGTCTACGTCGCCATCGAGGACAAGCCGCCCGGCTTCTGGTCGGCCCGCTGGCAGGAACGAGAAGCAGCAGACCGCCGCATGGCGGAGGGCCAGCAGAACGATGGAACAAACGGTGACCAGGCGGACAGCGCGTCTGCGGAGCGGGTGGCATCGCTCGCGGCGGTCTCGATTCCCGGCTTCGCTCAACAGTTCATCACGTTCTTCTGTCGCGAACTCGAGACCGTCGCCCGAGATCGAGTAGGGCTCGCCATGTCGGTGCTTCTGCCGTTGGCGCTCGCGGGGGCCGTGCTGGCCGGCTTCTCCGACATTCGATTCCAGAATCCGCTCATGCTGACACGATTCCTCGACCCTGGTGAGAAGTCGGTGCTGGCAGATGTGTGGGGTGAGGTGTCGCAGGCGATCGCCACCGAGAGCGTCGGCGAGCAGGACGCGAGCATTCCCGGTCAGATCCGGGTCTTCCTCGACAGCCAGCCAAAGATGCTCGCCCATCTGCGGGAGCAGTGCACCGAGCGGCTCATCCGCGACGCCCTGACCGACACGGTTCCCGTCGCGCCAGATCACGAGATCATCGATCCGGGTGGCACATTCAAGTGGCTCTCGCTGATGAGTATCTGCATGGTCATCCTCGGGTTCGTGACTGGATTCCGGGAGATCGTCAAAGAGCGGCCGATGCTCGACCTCGAGCGGCGGCACGGCCTACGGTTCGTCGCCTACGTGATCGCCAAGGTCGCGGCGCTGGCCGTGGTGCTCGCGGTGCAGTGCGCAATCTTCAGAATCACTGTGGAGTGGGGGTTCCTGCTCCGCGAGGCCTTCGGCGGCGACGCCCCTGTCGCGATCTACCGTCGCGGGCCGTTCATCTCCGGCACCTACAACTGGCTCGCCGCCGTCGCCTGCGCGACCATGGGGCTGATCGTCTCGGCCTGTGTCCGCTCAACCGACAAGGGTGTGCTCGCGGTGCCGCTTTTGATCACGCCCCAGATCCTGCTGGGGGCCACGATCCTGCCGATCAAGGGCGGACTGCTCAAAATCCTCGCGATGCTCTTCTCGCCGCTCTACTGGACCCATCGCGGCTGCCGAAGCGAGGGAGCGGGGGTCCCTACTTTTTGGCAGAATCTCGGCGACTACGATCCGGCAATCTGGATTCCGATCGCCGCACTTTCGACGCAGATCGTGGTGGCGACCGTCGTCACGATCCTCGTACTGCGGTGGCAGGAGCGGGCAGCCCTGGGCCGCAATCGCGCCGTGCGATGACGGCTTTGCACGATTTCGACTACGCGTTGGTGCAGGCCAGACGGCACCACTGGCTCACCCGGTGGCGGATGTCGTCCCGAATCCGCCGCACGGCGACCATGCGTTCCTCGTGTGTGCCGGCGAGGGCGGAGGGATCGGGAAAGCCCCAGTGATCGCGCTGGGCGCCGCCCGGAAACGTCGGGCAGCGTTCGGCGCTCGCCTCGTCGCAGACCGTCACGACTCGCGTGAACGTCGGCCCCTCGGCAAGCATCTCGGCCACGCTCTTGGTCTTCGCCCCCGCAATGTCGATGCCCACCTCCTGCATCGCCTCGACCACCAGAGGATTCAAGACCCCCGGCTCGAGTCCGGCGCTGTGGGCCTCGTAGCTACCCTTGCACATCTGGTTGACGAAAGCCTCCGCCATCTGGCTGCGTGCGCTGTTGTGGATGCAGACAAAAAGAATCCGCTTGGGCTCGGGCGCCGCACAACACGCTTCCCCGCCCACGCCGCACTTCTCGGGCGCGAGGCAGGCCGTGTGCTTGGTGCCCAGATAAAAGAGGATGCCCGACGGCGTGACCTCGACACCGCCGAGTGGATACTGGGAGACCACGGCGTCTTCATACTCCACCTCGACGGGTAGGTCATCGGACTTGAGCAGCGGTCGGGCGATCTCCATGATCTTCGCCAACTTCGTCGTCTCCAGCCGATGATCGACGTCGGTGGCGACCCAGATCTGAAGCAGGCACGACGTCAACGACCGGACGGTGCCGCCACAGTCGATGAAGTCCTTGTGGACACGGCCGATCTCGGTGATGTGGTAATGGGCCGGCACGAACGACTGGTCAGGGAGCATGAAGTGCATCTTCACGCCCGGGTTCGCCTCCAGCACCGCACGAAAATCTTTGACGTTCATGGCTTCGGCTCCTCGCTTGTGGAAAGTCACTCGCTGCTGCGAGTATCGTAGCCGCCCGGGGGACCGGCGGGCAGGCATGGTGGCCGTGAGCAACCCACACACGTCGCATCAGCCTCTCATCGATCATCCGCAGCTTGCGACATTGTCGTGAACCGTACTATCCTTTTCCCATGACAGCATCCCCTTCGATCGCCGACACGCTCACGATCGCGGATGCCTGTCGCGAAGCGTGGGATCTTGTCGTCGTGGGTGCCGGTTTATCGGGATCCATCGCCGCCAGAGAGGTGGCTCGTCGTGGCAGCAGGGTTCTCCTGGTGGAA
>CAYSPN010000789.1:0-1768 GCA_964432895.1 uncultured Candidatus Kuenenia sp. | reverse complement strand
CCAGCCCGGCCGCGCCTCCCAGGCGTCC
This sequence comes from uncultured Candidatus Kuenenia sp., assembly GCA_964432895.1. Taxonomy (GTDB): domain Bacteria; phylum Planctomycetota; class Planctomycetia; order Pirellulales; family UBA1268; genus CAMCQY01. Next base: position 1,740 of record CAYSPN010000789.1, on the reverse strand, counting down.
ACGTCAGCTCCGCCGAGGCTGCAGGGGAAGCGACCCGCCTGCTCGGGCAACGGCGCGCCCTCGGCCCGGAGTCGTGACGCCAGAAAGAGCATCAACTCCTGTTTCTCGGCAGGCGAGAGGCCAGCAGCGGCAGACTCGATCTCGGCAAGAGTGACCATACGCACAAGCGTACACCGCGTCGAGTCGCACGCCAAGGCAATTTAAAGACGGCCCGCCCCGGGGACGAGAGTTCTTTTCGGGGATCTCAGAGTGCGACTTCCTGCGGCCTCACGCGAAGTTCCCCGTGCGTCGGATTTTGAGTCACCCCCGCGAGAGACCTCCCGTTTTCCCGACGACAACCGCGGTTGTTCTCGATCCTACTCGGGGAGCTTTCTTCGCAAGGTGGCGCACCGGCTCGCATCGAGCCGCACCGATCAGCACGCGCGAGTCGAGAAACAGCCTTCACGGCTGCTCGCGAGGCCGGCGCATGTCCGCCTCGTCTTCAGCGATCCAGCCGGAGATGGCGGATGCTCCTTCGCGTTGGATCCCGCATCTCCGCGCCACGGCAGGCCGCCGTGGCGTCGTCAGACGACGGGCTTCATTCGGGCCTCCGTGCCCTGGATGTACGCAAGGCCCCAGTTTCGCAGCGCCCCGAGGACGGGCAGCAGTGACTTGCCCTTCGGTGTCAGGCGATAGCCGCTCCGGCCAGTCGCTGGCATTGGGCTGAACGACTCCGCCAATCCAGAGCGGACGAGGCGGTCCAGCCGATCGGACAGGATGTTCGAGGCAATCCGCTCAGGGGATGCGGAGAACTCCTTGAAGAGCGTCTTGCCACAGGCCATGTCGCGCACGACGAGCAGCGTCCACTTGTCGCCCAGGAGATCCAGCGCACAGGCAACCGGGCATACCGAACGCTTCGCCATCCTCATCCTTGCCCTCGCTTCCGAAACCGCTTCGCGGGCCGCTTGACACGAGCGGCTGCACTTGCAATAGACAAGTTTATGCTTGTCATTTGCAAGCATGCAGAAACCAACGGGAGGCTCGTGGTGGCTTCGCTCAACCAACATCCGTCCGTCGTGGCACTCCGAAGCCAGACGAGGCCGCCCGCACCCACGACTCTGCCCGCCGACGACCTGCGCCGGATCTGCCTGGAGGCGGGGGCTGATGACGTCGGCTTCGTCCGCATCGATCGGCCGGAAATCGTCTCCGAACGAGCGGGGGTCCTCAAGGCCTTTCCGTCCGCAAAAACGCTCATCAGCCTGGTCTGCCGGATGAACCGTGAGCCGATCCGCAGCCCCGCCCGATCCGTTGCCAATCTCGAGTTCCATCGCTCCGGTGACCACGTCAACGACGTGGCCCGGGACATCGTGCGGCGGCTCGAGGACCGAGGCCTCCGGGCGATGAATGCTCCGATGGGGTTTCCGATGGAGGCGAGCGAGTTTCCCGGAAAAATCTGGGTGGTTTCCCATAAGCCCGTGGCCGTGGCAGCGGGCCTCGGGCAGATGGGGCTGCATCGCAACGTCATCCATCCACGGTACGGCTCCTTCATTCTGCTGGGGACGATCTTCGTCGATGTCGATGTCGACGAGGAGTCTCGCCCTGTCGACTACAACCCCTGCGTCAGCTGCAAGCTGTGTGTTGCCGCATGCCCCGTGGGGGCCATCAAGCCGGACGGCGGCTTCGACGCCAGCGCCTGCATGACCCACAACTACCGGGAGTTTCTCCACGGCTTCACGGATTGGGTCGAGCACGTGGCCGACA
>CAYSPN010000788.1:0-1625 GCA_964432895.1 uncultured Candidatus Kuenenia sp. | reverse complement strand
CGCTGCGCAGTCGGCGTTGCCATATTTCCCGTCGACGCGGCCCTTGCCGTCGTCACGCCACTTCTTGCGCACATCGCAGACGGCGACATACTGAACGTCGGGCCGACCGAGGAACGCGTTCTGGTCGCCGGAGCCCATGTTGCCGATGCCGATGCCGCCCATCACGATCCGGTCGCTGGCCGGCGGGGTCGTGGCATCGCCAAGCGCCTTGGAGGTGATGACGTAGGGGGCGGCGATCGTGGCGCCTGCGGTGACGCCCGCAGTCTTGAGAAAACCGCGACGCGTGGCGGTCGCGGACTCCCTGGCCGGAATGGCGGCCCCGGAACGTGTGTCGTGCACCATGAGATGCATCCTCCAAAACGGCGGAAATAGAAGGGAACCCCTCGTCACGCGATCGCAGTGAATGCTCCGGAGTGTAATGACAGCGGGCGTTGGAAACAAACCGGCTTGACCGGTGCGTGCGGCCATGGAGACAGGCGCCTCGCCGGCGAGACGGCCGAAACTTCTGGCCATTTGGCCGGTGGAAACTGGGGCGCGGGTTGCTTTCGCGATGGAATCGGCGAATCGCTGCGCCTCAGCGGCGCGACAGTGGTCGCAAGGCATTGCCCGAAAACACCGAGGAATTCTGCGATGTTCCTTTGGCACGGGATGTGCATTGTTCTTCTGGTGGAAGGCCGGTCGTGTGATCGGCAACGCCAGAGAGATCACCCGCGGGCCTGTGACGTCCGCCGATTCCCAGGAGACAAGCCATGAAGAAGATTGAAGCCATCATTCGCCACTTCAAACTGGAAGAAGTGAAGGACGCCCTCAACGCCCAAGGCGTGAAGGGCATGACCGTGACCGAGGTCCGCGGCTTCGGCCGTCAGAAGGGCCACACCGAGACCTACCGTGGCGCCGAGTATTCGGTCGACTTCCTGCCGAAGGTGAAGATCGAGGTGGTGGTGAGCGACGACGAGGCCCCGGCGGTGATCAGCAAGATCATGACGACGGCACGGACCGGCCAGGTCGGCGACGGCAAGATCTTCGTGACGAACCTCGCCGAGGTGGTGCGAATTCGGACCGGCGAGACCGCCGCGGCCGCGATCTAACTGATGTCGCTTTGTGCAGGGGCCGGAAACGGCCCCTGCACGGGCGGTTGGTGACCGTGATTCCCTTGCTTGCGCTTCGGGCTTGGATGAATACGGGTTCTTATACAAGCCCGAAGCGCGAGCGAGGGAATCCGCGTGGATGCCCGCCTGCCCTCACGGCGCGTCGAGTCGCTTGATCCACACGTTGCGAAACCGGGTGGGGCTGCCGTGATCCTGGAGGAAGAGAGGGCCCTCGCCCGTGGCGAGCAGGCGTTTCTCGACATCTTTGAGCGAGTCGGTCACGCCGTGCTTGTACGGCGTGTACGGCGACCGCGGTTCTGTGAAACGCAGGCCGTTCTGGACGCACCGGCCGTTGAGCCAGGCCGTCACGCTGCCCGGCTTCACGATCGTGCCTGTGGCATCACGCCGTGGCGCGATGAAGCGGATGTCGTAGACCTGCCACTGGCCCGTGGGGAGGCTGGCATTCACGATCGGCTTGCCGAATCGGTAGAGGCTGCCCTCGTCCTGATCCGTCGGGGGTTGCACGCCGAACGAGTC
>CAYSPN010000787.1:0-2144 GCA_964432895.1 uncultured Candidatus Kuenenia sp. | reverse complement strand
AGCCATGAGCGTGTTGATTGGAGAGCAAGCCATGAACGTGTTGATTAACGGACTCGTAATTGGCTGCGCGTTCCTGCTGATTGGCAGTTTCGCCGCGACCGCTCTAGCCTTTAAGCGTCCGCCACTGTGGGGCTTGGTGCGGGATTGTTTGATCGCGTTGCTTTGCGTCGTTCTCAGCGTGCTCCTAGTTTTTGCTGCAATCAAGGGCTTCAGACCATGAGCTTTCCAAGCTTCGCTAATCCCATCGGCGCCGCTCGCCGCGCCCAAGCTGACCAGTTCCGCCACATGGTGCCTAATCCGTTTCGTGCAAAGGAGGGCCAGCTATGAGCACGATACCGAACTGGGAAGACGCGTACCGAGCCCAGACGGCTCGTGTCGAGGAACTGCGCCGCGAGAATGCCGCGCTGCGCGAAGAGAACGCTGAGTGGCGTGAGATGATTCGTGAAGCCGTCTTCGACAACAACGACATCCTGTATTGGATTCGCGGAGCGAGGAGGGTTCTCCTCGACGAGGTCGAAAAAAATTGCGCCGCACGCAAAAAGGCCCAGCCATGACACCCGACCAACTGGATAAACTGCTCGCGTACATCGACGCCCGCATCGACGAGCGGGCCATCGTGCACCACCGCGAGGATTTCGAGGGCTGCCGTGAGGCTCTGAGGCAGGCGTCTCAGGAGCTGCGCGATGATCTTGAGCGCGACATTCGTTGGGTAGACGAGGACTAACCATGATCAGATACCGACATCCATTCGAGCAGTGGCTTTGGGAATCAGGCGTGGCCTACGTCCTCCTCGCCGTCTTCGCCGCGTTGCTCGCGACGTGCTGGGCGGTGATCGCGTATAGCTGGTATCTCAACTGGAAATCACGCCGATGACCTGTATCCACGTCCTACCACTCCACGACCTACAACCCCACGACCGTTCGACCCGATGCCCTTGCGTCCCGAGAACAGAACGTGAGGACGAAGGCGACATCATCGTCCACAACGCGTTCGACTTCCGCGAGGTGATGGAGCGTGCCGGGATGCACGATCCGGACGGCCCGTGGACCGTGGAGGTTGACGATGGCCGCTGATCTTCCAGTTCATCAATACGTCAACGTGGACGCCGGTGCGATTTCGGACGGCCCGCAGCACGGCGTCTGGTTCGCCATTCAGTGCAACGTCGGCGGCGTGTACGGCGGGCACGTCCTGCTCGACAACGGAGCCCTGTACCGAAACATCCCGCTGCACCACCTCTCGCACCCGCAGGTGACACAATGTGTCACGCACAGGCCCGCCGACCTGCAACTCTGGGACTGTTATTCCGAACGGTGCGAGGTGGTGGAGTACGACTACCTCCGCGGCCTGCAAGTGCACCTGCCCACCGGCCCCTCGGGCACCTACCTCGCCACCATCGTCCCCGTGGGCGACGCGTTCTCCCGTCACCCGGAGCAGTCCAAGGAATTCGTAGTGGCGTGGATGGATACGGGTCGGCTGGTCATTCGAGCCACGAACGAGATCATGTTCTTCGACCGCAGTTTCATGCGCCCGGGGTTCACGCCCTCGGGCCTCTACCGGCAGACCGTGATCCCTTCCGTCGAGCGGCCCTGAGCGGTGCAGGAGCTGGCCCCGGGCCGTAGGAGGAAGCCCCCGAGGCCAGCTATTGCACATGAACGACACATCGGACCAGCGTGAGCACCGCGTCCGGCACCGTCACCCTACGACCCGCCGACCCGTCGTCAAGCCGCCTTTCCGGCCCGAGAACGCGCAGGGCGTCCGGACGTCCCGTCGGGGCGAGATCGGGTCGTATAGGCCAAAGGACGGCGGGCGTGTCTCGTTTTTGTCCTGTAGCTCAAAGGTGGTTTGAGTCCGGGCACAAAAAAGCCCCGAGCCGTGAAGCCCGGGGCTGGGTCAGAGTGGATCAACTGACCATCGCCCAGCCGGAGCCCAGCAGGTGCTGCTGGAAACCAAGGACCAGCGCGGTCCAGCGGCCCTTCGGCGTGCGGACGATCAGGTGACGCACCTTGGTGATTTCCGCGGCCTGCATGGCCTTGGCGAGGTTGGCCTCGCTGGCGTAGGACTTGATGTAGGGGCTGTCGAGATCGAGGATGGAGGAGGTGTTCATGTGAGGGAGGATGTGAGTTACAGGCGGAGTAAAAGCCCGG
>CAYSPN010000786.1:0-2834 GCA_964432895.1 uncultured Candidatus Kuenenia sp. | reverse complement strand
GGCTCGGCGTGCGTGAGATGGTAGATGACGCCCCGGGCCGCCGGGGTCTGGACCGCGTGGGCGATCACCGACGACACCCAGTCGACCGGCACGAAGTTCTTGGTGTCGTTGGGGGCCACGCCGAGGAGGCCGAGGAGGGCTGGGCCGCTCGTCGTGCCCTTCGTGACCCTGGTCAGAAGCGTGTGGCCTAGCCGGAGGGCCGCGAACAGGCCGTGGTAGGTGGATGTCCAGCCGGTGCTTGAGTCACCCACGATGATCGATGGACGGTAGACGGTGGCGGTGTCGAGAAAGCCGCCGGCAGGCTCTGCCGCGGCGCGGACGAGCTTCTCGCCCTCCACCTTGGTCCGCTCGTAGTCGTTGCCGAACGCCTGGCCGACGTCGAGGTCGTCTTCCGTGACCAGGCCTGAGCGGAGGCCGCAGACGTAGGCCGTGGAGACATGATGGAAGTGCTTGAGACCCGTCTCGCGGGCCAGCGACAGCACCTGGCTGGTGCCGGTCACGTTCGTTCGCCACGGCTCTGCTTCCCGATCGGGGCCCCGAAACGTGAGGCTGGCGGCGTTGTTGAGCAGCTCGTCGCAGTGTTCTCCCACCCAGTTCAGGGCATCGGCATCGAGGCCGCAGAGCGGCTGGGTCAGGTCGCCTTCGAGCACGGTCGGCCTGGGGAGCCGCTTGCCGAGCGCTTCCTCCCAGTGGACGATGATCGACTCCACGCGGACCGCGGCCGACTGCTTCCGACTGCGGCGGACGACGACGGCGAGACTCCGGCCATCGAGGAGGAGATCTCGAACGAGGTAGGAGCCCAGCAAACCGGTGACGCCGGTGATGAGCAGTGACTTCGGGGCGGAGGATGTCAGGGTGGCACGTGGCGGGCTAGAGGACAGAACGAGGTCGACGGGAGCATAGGGCATCCAGTCCGGGTTGCTCAAGCGACTCCAGGGAGCACTATGAAATTGACTGTTCTTCGTCAACGTGTGAAGTGCTTCATCCAAGCCCGCAGCGCAAGCAAGGAAAACGCGATCTAGCACCCGGAAATCAGCCTCGGATTCCCTCGCTGGCGCGTCGGGCTTGCATGGAGAAGGCAGCGGGCCGAAGTCTCTCATTTCAACGCACCGCCGGGCCCTACGCTCGCACCCCTAGTCCGAGGACGTCGCGGCAGTGACGGATGCTCCGCCTGAGGTCGCCGAGCTGATACTCCTGCTCGGCCTGCTGTCGACCGTCGCCGGCCGGCGGCGTGAACGGTTGGATCCGACGGCCTTTTTTCGCGAGGGCAAGCAGGCCGGCCAGGTCCGCGGCGCGGGCGTCGGGATACCCCCGCCAGAAGTCCCGCTCATAGATCGGGAAGGATCGCGGAAATCCCGAGATGGTCTCGATGTGCACCGTCACCCCCGGGCAGGCCTTCTCGAAGAGATCGAAGAAGGTGGGCAGATCGGTGCACCCCTCGCCCATCGCCGTCCACTGCGCCGTCAGTCCGTCGGCCGACTCCCAGAGCATCGTGTCCCGCAGGCTGGTCGTGAGCACATGGGGGGCGAGCGTTGCGAGAGCGGAGAGCGGATCTTCGAGCGTCCAGCAGGCGTTGCCAGAGTCGAAGTTGACGCCCACATACTCCGGCCCGGCCGCCTCGACGAGTGCCTTCAGTTCCCGCGCCTGCATGTCGCCGGCATGGTTTTCCACGGCGATCTTCACGCCGCTGTCGATCGCCCTGCCGCGTTGGGACTTCAGCACCTCGACCGTGTCGGCGATCCGTGCCCCGATGCCGCCGTCGGAGAGCCTGTCATCACGATTGCCGAGAATCACGCGGAACGCGGGCGAACCCAGGGCCTTCGCCATCCGGATGCCGAGCGCCAGGTGATCCTCGGCGCAGCCCCAGTCGTGCTTGAATGTCTTGGACGACGGGCAGATGCTCCACGAGCCCAATGCGATGTCTATGCCGCGATCCTCGCCGTAGCGACGGATGTCGACGAGCGAGGCGTCGTCGTGGCGGCCCTCGAAGGGGCCGAAGTCGGTGATGAAGAGCGAGTCGCACCGCAGCTTTTCCGCATGGTCGATGAGCTGCCGCGCGTTCCACTTCATGGCCCGCACGGCAAAGTTGTCGAAGCCGAGCGGAATCCCACGTCGGCGGACATCGGCGGCTGCGAGTGGCGCTGCCGCGAGAGCGGTGACGGTTGAAAGGGCCGAGACGGTGGTGAGGAACCCGCGTCGCGAGGTTTGCACTGGTGGCATGATGCGACTCACTTTCAGAGTCTTGGCTTGGCTGGCGTGGATGGCGGGAAGAAATTCGGCGAGCCCGTCGGCTTCACCTTTCGCACGTAGACCTTGTCGCCGCAGGTGGCCAGCAGCGTGGTGAAGTCGGGTCCGCCGAAGCAGAGGTTCGAGATCTTGCCGTTGGGGGTGGGGATGATGCAGTTGACCCTCCCCGCCTGGTCGCAGACCTGGATGCCCATCTTCGTCGCCACCCAGAGCCGGCCGTCCCGGTCGACCCGCATGCCATCAGCGCCGCTGTCGTCGGCCGTGTCGGGCACATGCAGGTGATAGTAGCGCTGCTTGTGGGCGAGCGTGCCGTCGGCCTTCACCTGGTAGCTGGAGACCCAGTGTGAGCGGCTGTCGGCCACGTAGAGCAGGCTCTGGTCGGGCGACAGGCAGAGCCCGTTGGAAAACTTCAGGCCGGTGTCGATGACGGTGTCGGTGAACGTGCCGCCGTCAGCGGGCTTGAGACAGTGGACCTTGCTGGGCGACTTTCCATCCCAGCCGGGCTCGGTAACGTAGACCACGCCGGCAGCGTTGACGACGACGTCGTTGCCCCGCCAGCCCTTCACGAGCGTCGTCGGCTGCTTCGC
>CAYSPN010000785.1:0-3234 GCA_964432895.1 uncultured Candidatus Kuenenia sp. | reverse complement strand
TTTCGTTTTAGGCAGTGAGGCGTCTCCTATCGCGATCGGATCTGTTGGCGTGTTGGTGAAACCAGAGAGCCACGCTACCAAGGCTGAAGCGGGAGTAAGGTGCGCGGGATTCGCGCATAAATAAGATGCGGCGGAGGGTGGCGAGGTTTGCGTGCGTGGAAATAAGCGAAGTATGTGGCGGTTAACAGCGCCGCTACCGTCTAAGCACGGAGGAAAACTCCCGTGCTGATTCTTGTAGTTCATGATCGCCATGTGGAGCATGTCGATCTCTGCCTTGATGGCGGCGTTGCGGGCGGTCGCTTGGGCTCGCATCACCGCCGGCGTGACGAGCGCAGCCAGGATCGCGATGATCCCGATCACGACCAGGAGCTCCACGAGCGTGAAGGCGGATCGGGGGCGGGGGGAGCGAAGCCGGGCGGGACAATCCCGGATAGCGGAGTCGCGGGCGGGGCAGTCGCGGAAAGCGGATTTCCGGCGGGGGCAGTCCCTCGCTTGCGCTTCGGGCTTGGATGAACGCGGCTTGGATGGCGAGTGGGTGGCCATGATGGTTCTCACGAAAGATCGTTGATGAGTTTGATGAGCGGCAGGAAGAGGGCGATCACGATGAAACCCACCGCACCACCCAGGAAAATGATGAGCAACGGCTCCATCAGGCTCGTCAGGCTCTCCGTCAGCACCGACACCTCCTCGTCAAACGTGTCGGCCACCTTGTAGAGCATCGTGTCGAGCTCGCCAGACTCCTCGCCCACGTCCACCATGTTGATCATCAGATCGTCCACCACCGGCTGCTTGTATTTGCCCATGTAGAGGAGCGCGCCAATGCCCGGCACGAACAACGTCCAGAAGAGCATCGCCACCGCGTTGAACGGCGGCACCGAATATTCCTTCAGCGGCTTCGCAATCGCATTGCCGTCGCGGATCGAATCCGATGTCTTCTGAAACAACTGCTCGAACATCATGTTGCCCGACGTCGATTTCGTGATGTTGAGCGCCTCCAGAATCGGCACACCAGCACCCAGCAGCGTGCCCAACGTTCGCGCACTCCGCGACACGATGTTCTTCTCCACCAACTGCCCGAAGATGATCACCTTCAGGGTGAAGAGATCCCACCCAAAGCGGCCATACGGAATCTTCTTGATCCCCTTGATGATCAGGTTGAAGCCGAACGGAATCGCGGGAATAGCCCACCAGTAGTTCACCGCCAGATTCGAGACGTTGATCAATACTTCCGTCATCGGCGGGAGCGTGGTGCCGAAGTCGTCGAAGATCTTCTTAAACTGCGGCACGATCTTGATCATGATGAACGTGAGGATGCCGACGGCAACGCTCACCACGACCACCGGATAGACCATCGCGCCTTTCACCTTGCGCTTCAGCGCCTCGGCCCGCTCCATGAATTCCGACAGGCGGCGCAGAATCACTTCGAGCGCACCGCCCGCCTCGCCAGCGCGGATCATGTTGACATAGAGCCTGTCAAACGCCTTCGGACTCTTCGACATCGCCTCCGAAAGCGTCGAGCCACCCTCGATCTCGTCGCATACGTCCTCGAGGCTGTATTTCAGGCGGCCCGGCTTCTGCATGTCGGCCAGGATCTTCAGGCTCCGCAGGATCGGCAGGCCGGCGTCTTGGAGAATCGAGAGCTGCCGCGTGAAGAGCGTGAGATCCTTGCCCTTCACGCCGCCAAACACAAACCCGCGGTTCTTCTTCTTGCCACCGGCTGCGACGGCCTTCTTGGCCTTGATCTTCGTGACCATGTAGCCCATCGACCGGATCGTGGCCTGGGCTTCCGACTCGGTGGCGGCGTCGACAGTGTCACGGATTTCCTTACCGGTTGTCGCGTCGATGGCTTCGAAGAGATAAGTGGGCATGATTCATGGGCAAGTTGAAAACTTGCCCCCACGGGTTTTAGGCTTCCAGGATTGTTTCGCGAATCACTTCCTCGGCGGTCGTCAGGCCGTCGTAAATGCCGATCATGCCGGAGTCGCGGAGCGTGACCATCCCGCCCTTGCGGGCCACCTCGCGGAGCTCCTCCGTCGAGGCATTGCGGATCACCATGTCGCGGAGTTCGTCGGTCATGATCAAGAGCTCGTAGAGCCCCAGTCGGCCCTTGTAGCCGCTGTTGTTGCACTTCTCGCAGCCACGGCCGCGGTAGAACTTCTTGCCGACGATCTGGTCGCTCGTCACCTCCAGATCGGCCAAGACATCGGCATCCGGCACGATCTCCTCCTTGCAGTTGGCGCAGATGCGACGGACCAGCCGCTGCGCCAGGATCGCCTCCACCGTGGCCGTGATCAAAAACGGCGGCACGCCCATGTCGCGGAGCCGCGTGACCGTGGCCGGGGAGTCGTTGGTGTGGAGCGTGGAAAACACCATGTGGCCCGTAAGCGCCGCCTGCACCGCGATCTCGGCCGTCTCCACGTCGCGGATCTCACCCACCAGGATCCGGTCGGGATCCTGCCGCAGGATCGCCCGCAGGCAGGCCGCGAAGGTGTTGCCGATCTCCGTGTCGATCGGCACCTGCACGATGCCTTCGATGTCGTATTCCACGGGATCTTCCGTGGTGATCAGCTTCTCCTCCACATCGTTGAGCTCGGAGAGCGCCGAATAGAGGGTGGTCGTCTTGCCCGAGCCCGTGGGCCCCGTCACCAGCACGATGCCGTTGGGCCTGTGGATCATCTGCCGGAACCGCCGCAGCATGTCGGCCGGCATGCCGAGCTTTTCAAGGTTGAGCGACACCACGCCACGGTCGAGCACCCGCATCACCACGCTCTCGCCGAAGAGCGTCGGCAAGACGCTCACGCGGAGGTCGACCGGATGGCCGCCCACCGTCAGCTCGATCCGGCCGTCTTGCGGCAGCCGCCGCTCGGCGATGTCGAGGCTCGCCATCACCTTGATCCGGGTCGTGATCGCAAAGGCAAGGTGCTTCGGCGGCGGCACCATCTCCTGCAACACGCCGTCGGCCTTCAGCCGGATCCGAAACTCATGCTCGAACGGCTCGAAGTGGATGTCGCTGGCGCCGTCGCGGATCGCCATCAGCAGCACCATGTTGAGCAGCTTGCGGACCGGCGCACTCTCGGCCAACGCCTCCACGCTCGTGAGATCGATGGGGCCGTCCTTGGCGGCCGCCGCAGCCGCCGCGGCCTCCAGCTCCTTGTCGCCCTCAAGCTTGTCGACGATCGATTCAACCGTGTCGGTCGCCGACGAATAATACTTCTCGATCGCCTTCTGGATCTC
>CAYSPN010000784.1:0-8733 GCA_964432895.1 uncultured Candidatus Kuenenia sp. | reverse complement strand
TCTGGAGCCACCGTTCTTCGTGCTGGCCACGCAGAACCCCGTCGAGCAGGAGGGCACCTATCCGCTGCCCGAGGCGCAGCTCGACCGCTTCATGTTCCTGATCGAGGTCGATTATCCCTCCGAAGACGAGGAGGTGATGATCGCGCGGACCACCACCGGCGAAACACTGCCGCCGCTCGAGCATGTGCTCTCCGCGGCCGAGATCATCGACTTCCAGCAGCTCGTCCGCCGCGTGCCGGTGCCCGACCACATCTATCAGTTTGCCGCGAAGCTCGTGCGGCGGACCCGCCCTCAGGGCGCGACCGCTCCCGACTGGCTCAAACCGCTGGTCTCATGGGGCGCGGGTCCCCGCGCGGTGCAGTATCTGATCCTTGGGGCCAAGTCCCGCGCGGCCCTCACGGGCGGTTACATGGTGCGGCTCGAAGACATCGCCGCGGTGGCGGCACCGGTGCTCACCCATCGCGTGCTCACCACGTTCGCCGCGCAGGCGGAGGGGATCGATGCCCGAAAGATCGTGGACCGACTGGTTGCCGAGGCGCTTGCCGAACAGAACGGGTGAGCCATGTCCGCCGTGTCCACCATGTCGACTCAGCTCACCGACCGCCCGACGCGGACGTTTCTGGATAGCGGTGTGCTCTCCCGGCTCTCCGCGGTGCCGCTGCTCTCCCGCCGGCCGATGATCGGGGGCGTGTCGGGACGCCACGTCAGCCCGCACCGCGGTTCGAGCGTGGAGTTTGCCGAGTATCGCAAGTATGTGCCGGGCGACGACCTCCGCCGGCTCGACTGGCGGGTCTACGGCCGGACCGACCGCCACTATGTCAAGGAGTATGAGGCTGACACCAATCTGCGGTGCTGCCTCGTCGTCGACTCCAGCGGCTCGATGGGCTACGGCTCCACCGGCATCACGCGGATGGACTACGCCCGCCGGCTCGCGGGCACGCTCGGCTTCTTGGCCTGCCGCCAGGGGGATGCGGTCGGCATCTCCTGCGTGTCCGACGCAATCGTCCGGCACCTGCCGCCGCGGCGGAATCCCGCCCACCTGCGGCTGGTGCTCGATGCCCTGGAGCAGGCGAAGCCGGAGGGAACGAGCCGGCTGCCGCAGGTGCTCCATGAACTGGCCGAGACGGTCCGCCAGCGGGCCCTGATCGTCATCGTCTCCGACCTCTTCGTGGACCCCGAGGAGTTGGCCAGTTGCTTCGGGCACCTCAGGTTTCGCAAGCACGATGTGGCGGTGTTCCACCTGCTTGATCCGCAGGAGATGACGTTCGACTTCCGGCGGCCGACGCGGTTTCTCGACATGGAGGGTGGCAGCCCGTTGTTTGCCGATCCGCTCGACATCGCCGACCGCTACCAGCAGTCGCTCGAGGCCTACCTTGCGTCGCTCAAGCAGATCGTGCTGGAGCAGGGCATCGACTATCACCGCACGCTGCTCGACGAAGATTATGAGAAGGTGCTGGCGCGGTTCCTCGTGGGCCGGGCGTCTGGGAAGGGGCGGCGATGACCTTCCTCCAACCCTGGCTGCTTCTTGCGCTGCCGCTGGTCGCGCTTCCAGTGATCATCCACCTGATCAACCAGCAGCGATTCCAGTCGGTCGAGTGGGCGGCGATGATGTTTCTTCTCTCGGCGAAGGCCCTCTCCCGCGGCTACAGCCGGCTGCGGCAATGGCTGATCATGCTCCTGCGGATGCTCGCCGTGGCGGCTGCGATCCTGGCGGTCAGCCGGCCGCTGTCGCAGGGCTGGCTGGCGGCCGCGGGTGGCGACCGGTCCGCCACGTCGATCGTGCTCCTCGACCGTTCCCCGAGCATGTCGCAGACGTCTGGACCCGATGGAGAGTCGAAGCTTATGACGGCGCGGCGGCAGGTGGCCGCCGCGCTCGAGACGCTTGGAGCGAGTCGCGTGGTGCTCATCGACAGCGTCTCGTACACACCGCAGGAGCTGTCTTCACCACGTGCGATCGAACACGTTTCAGAAGCGGAGCCCGCCGCAGCGGCGGCCGACCTGCCGCTGCTCCTGCAGGCGGCCTGCGACCAGATCGGTGCCACGAAGTCGGCCGCCGGTGCGATCTGGATCTGTTCCGACCAGCGGGCCAACGACTGGAAGGCGTCGGATGCCGCCTGGTCCGCGATCCGTGAGACGCTCGCGAAGATGCCGCAGCCGGTACGGTTGACCCTGCTGGCCTACACCGAGCCCGCGGTCGACAATCTCGCCGTGCGTGTCACGCAGGCGGTGCTCGAGCCCCGCGAGAAGGCGTGGGAACTCCTGCTCGACATCACGATCAGGCGGCAGGCTGAGACCGGTCCCGGCACCAACACCGTCCGCGTGCCGGTGCAGATCGAACTGGGGCCAGCGCGGTCCACCGTCGAGATTGAAGTGACCGGCAAGGAGACCGTGCTCGCGCGGCACGCGATCCCGATCGACGCCGCGGCGCTGGCAAAAGCGGCAACGACGTCAGACAGCGCTACGGGCGACTCCGCTGCCGCGCAGGCTAACGGCTGGGGCCGCGTCTCGATCCCCACCGACAGCAATCCCGCCGACAACGATTTTTATTTTGTCTTCGGCACGCCGCCCGTTCGCCGCACGCTGGTCGTCGTGGAGGATTCGCAGGTGGCTGGCGGGGCAGCGTCCGAGGCGGATCAGCAGACCACGCGGACGCTCGAACTCATCGCCGGCATTCCGCCCGACAAACTTCTGCAGGCAAAGGTCGAGACGGTGACTGCAGCGTCGCTGGCCACGATGCCGCTGGACGACGTTGCGCTCATCCTCTGGCAGGCGGCCCTGCCCGAAGCCGATGCTGCAGAGGCGGTCAGTCGGTTCGTCGCCCGCGGCGGCCAGATGATCTTCCTGCCGCCCGAGTCACCCACGACCATGGCCTTCAATGGCATCGCCTGGAAGGCATGGGAAGAGCACAGCCCACCGCTGCGGCCTGCCTCGTGGCGGGCCGATGAGGGACTGCTTGCCGCCACGCTCGCGGGAACCACGCTGCCAGTCGGCGACCTGGAGATCCGTCGCACGTGCGGCATAGCCGGCGAGGGCACGCCGTTGGCCGTGCTTCCCGATGGCCGGCCGCTACTCGTGCGGGCGGCCAGCGATCGTGGCGGCGTTTCTTTCCTGGCGACGACACCCGCCCTCCGCGACTCCGATCTCGCGGCCAACGGAGTGGTGCTGTATGCGGTCGTGCAGCGGGCCATCGATGCCGGCCTCGCAGCCGTGGGCAATGCCCAACAGGCCGATGCGGGGGAGAACGTGCTGGGCGAGACGGCGGCCAAGCAGCGAGGACATTCCGGCGAAGCGAGTCGGGATGAGTGGCGGCAGATCGCCGGTCCCGCTGCCGCATCAACCGAGGCGGGTTTCCATGCAGGCGTCTACGCGTCACAGGGCAGGCTGCTGGCGGTGAATCGGCCCGCTGCGGAGGATGCGGCGGACGTGGTGGATGATCGAATGGTCGAAACGCTCTTCCAAGGCCTCACGTTCAACCGCTTTCAGCAGAAGGCCGGTGGCTTTGGCAGCATCGTCGAGGAGGTGTGGCGGCTGTTTTTGATTGCGGTCGTGGTGGCCCTGGTGGCGGAAGGCCTGCTCTGTGTGCCCCGCAGATTTTCCGACAGACTGCCCCGCCAACTTCCCGCCGGCCGGGCATCCAGGGAGGCAGCCGCGTGAATGCATCCCCGGATCCCCTGACGATATTCAGCGGGCTGCGGTTCTACTGGACGCCCTGGTCGCTCGGCGTGTCACTCGTGCTCCTGGCTGCGGTCGCCGCCGTCTGTCTGGCTGGCTGGTGGCGGAGCGGCTTTCGGCTCGGCTATGGCCTGCTCGAACTGCTGCGTCTGCTCATCGCCACCCTGGTGGTCGTGCTCCTCAACCAGCCGGAGTGGGTGACGGAACAGCGGCCCACCGAGAAGCCGTCGATCGCCGTGCTCATGGACAGTTCACCGAGCATGAACACGATCGATGCGGTCGCTGGCGGCACCGGCGTCGTGTCGCGGAAGGAGTCGGTGGCGTCGCTTGCCAACACGGCATTCTGGAAGTCACTTGAGGAACGGTTTGTCATCCACGTCGAGCCCTTCTCCGCATCGGCGGAGGGAACCAATCTCTTCGAACCGCTCGAGACTGCGCCGCGGCGGCATCCCAATCTGCGGGCGATCGTGCTGGCCTCGGATGGCGATTGGAACGAGGGCCGGCCGCCGGTGCAGGCCGCCACCGCCCTGCGGCTGGCCGGCATCCCGGTGCTCGCGGTGCCCACCGGCAGCCCAACGCCGCTTCCCGACGTGACGATCGCCAGCCTCGACTGCCCCGTGACGGGGGTGGTGGGCAAGCCGTTCCGCGTGCCATTCACGATACAAAGCACGCTGCCACGGGAGCGGATGGTGACGGCGGTGGTCGAGACCTCCGACGGTCAGACCTTCAGCAAACAGGTGCGGCTGGCGTCGATGGGCAAAACCACCGACGTCATCTCCTGGACGCCTGCCGCCGTCGGCGACTTCACCGTCACCGTGCGCGTCCCGCCGCAGCCGGGGGAACTTTTGCCTGACAATAATGTCCGCACGGCGCCAGTCAGCATTCGTCAGGAGAAACTGCGTGTGCTCGTGGTGGAGAGCGTGCCGCGGTGGGAATACCGCTACCTGCGCAACGCCCTCTCCCGCGATCCCGGCGTGGAACTCTCCTGTCTGCTCTTCCACCCTGGACTCTCCAAGGTCGGCGGCGGCAACAAGGACTATATCCGTCAATTTCCCGGATCGCTCGACGAGCTGTCTGCATACGACGTCGTTTTCCTGGGCGACGTGGGCCTCGCCGACGGCCAGCTCACCGACGAGGACTGCCGGCTCTTGAAGGGACTGGTCGAATACCAGGCCAGCGGCCTCGTCTTCCTGCCGGGCTGGCAGGGCAACGAGATGTCGCTGGCCGATTCGCCACTGGGCGATCTCTTGCCGGTGACGCTCGATGCGTCGCGGCCGGAGGGAACCGGCACACAGCTGCCGGGACGGTTTGCCCTCACCGACAAGGGCCGCACGAGCTTGCTCACGCGGCTGGCCGACTCGGGTGACGAGAACGTTGCCGTCTGGGAATCGCTTCCGGGCTTTCAGTGGTATGGTCCGGTGCTCCGCGCGAAGGCGGGCAGCGAGGTGCTCGCCGTGCACGACGACGTCGCCAACGACTACGGACGGATCCCGCTGCTCGTCACGCGGCCGTTCGGCGCCGGCAAGGTGCTCTTCATGGCCACCGATGGCGCGTGGCGGTGGCGGAAGGGGGTCGAGGATAAATACCACTACCGCTTCTGGGGGCAGGTCGTCCGCTGGATGGCCTATCGACGCACGATGGCCAAGGGGGAGCGGATGCGGCTGCTCTTCTCGCCCGAGCAGCCCGAGGTGGGCCAGGGTGTGTCGCTCGATGCCAATGTCAGCGACTCCACTGGCGAGCCCGTGCAGGCGGGCACGGTGACGGTGCTTGTCACGGCGCCCTCGGGGGCCACTGAGACGGTACGGCTGACGGCGCCGGGCGAGCAGGGCTCGTGGGGTGTGTTCTCGGGAAGCTGGACGCCTCGTGAGGCGGACAGCCATGCGATGGTGCTCGCCTGCGTGGAGACGGGCGACCGACTGGAGGCGTCGGTCTTCGTGCAGGGCACTCCGGGCGAAGCGGTGGGCGAGGCGTCCCGGCCCGATGTGCTCGAGGAGATCGCCCGGCTCACGCAGGGTTCGGTGGCGGCGCCGAACGCCCTGCAGGAGCTGCTCGGGGCGCTCGCCACACTGCCGGAGAGCCCGCCGGAAGTGCGGCGGCTGAAACTCTGGGCCCACCCCGCGGCGCTGGCAACGCTCGTGGGACTCCTGGGGTTGTTTTGGGCGGGCCGAAAATGGCAGGGACTGATATGACGGTCGTATGATGGAGCGTGTGGCGATCATGACGCGGGGCGAAGCATGAGCACTGACGTGACGGCGACTGACGTGCGTTCGAGCGGCCTTGCGCTGCCTGAGAGCCTGCGGCGGCAGCTGGATGCATTTCGGCGCACCGTTTGGACGATCAAGGCGATCGAGGCCGTCTGCGGCGCGGTCTTCGGCGTGCTCGTGGCCTGGCTGCTCCTGTTTCTTCTCGACCGCGTCGGCGACACGTCCGCTGCGGTGCGGTGGGCGCTGTTCACCGCGGCCGTGGCCAGTTGCGGCGTGATTCCCGTCGCCTTCCACCGCTGGATCTGGAGCCACCGCGGCCTCGACAGTCTGGCGAGGCTGATCGCGCGTCGTTTTCCTTCGCTGGGCGACCAGCTGCTCGGCATCGTGGAGATCGTTCGCAATCGCAGCGAACAGGATCGCTCGCGGGCGCTCTGCGAGGCGGCCATCCGCCAGGTGGCGGAGTCGGCGGGCCGCTGTGATCTCCGAGAGGCCGTGCCCCGGCCTCGGCACCGACTCTGGGCCTGGCTTGCCGCCGTGCCGCTCGCTTGTGCCGTGGCGGTGCCCCTTCTCGTTCCGGCAGCTGCGGCGAATGCCTGGGCCAGGTTTCTTTCTCCATGGCGGCTGGTGGAGCGGTTCACCTTCACGCGGGTCGACCAGTTGCCCGAGACGCTGGTCATTCCTCACGGCGAACAGACGGCGGTCGGCGTTGGGCTCCGCGCGGAGTCGCAGTGGCGGCCGGAGCGGGCTCGGGTGCAGATCGGTGGCGGACCGGCGATCACGGCCGACCGCGACGGCGATCGTTACACGCTCTCGCTCCCGCCGCAGGTGACCGAGGCACCGTTGCGACTGGCGATCGGCGACGCTCGACAGCAGGTGACGATCGTGCCCACCTTCCGCCCGGAAATCGCGGGGATTTCGGCGCGGGTGCAGCTGCCCGCCTACCTTGGCCGTGAGACGCCGCTGACGAAAGACGCCCGCGGTGGTGTGCTGGCGGTGGTGAAGGGCAGCACGGCGGTGGTGACCGCGACGGCGAATCGCGACCTGGCTGCCGCTACGATCGACGGCGCGAGTGTCGTGCCAAGCGGCGCTGCGTTTTCCACGCCGCCAGTGGTGGTGGATCAGTCACGCGACCTGTCGCTCGAATGGCAGGACGTGTTTGGTCTCTCCGGTGGCAAGCCGCTTACGGTGAGCCTGGCCGCCCGCGACGACGAGCCGCCCACGATCGGGGTCGACGGTCTGGCCGGCAAGGCCGTGCTCCTGGAGAGTGAAACGGTTCGCTTCGGCCTGCAGGCGCGGGACGACTTCGGCGTCAAGCAGGTGGGCATCGAATGGATGGGCAGTGGCAGCGGTGTGGATGCCGGGAGCGACCATGCCAAGGGGGAGAGACTGCTCGCCGCCGGCGGGCCGACCGTGGAGTCGCTCGACGCGGTCGGGACGTTTTCTCCGGCGGCACTGTCGATCGCGCCGCAGACGGTGGAGGTGCGGGTGTTTGCCGAGGACTTCCTGCCCGACCGTGGCCGGGTCTATTCGGCTCCAGCCGTTTTTCTGGTGATGACCTCCTCCGATCATGCCCTCTGGATCAACGACCAGATCGCCCGCTGGAAGCAGCAGACCGCGGAGGTCCGCGATCGCGAGATGGAACTGCTGGCCAGGAATGAGGAACTGCAGGAGCTGACCGCCGACGAGCTCGATGCCCCCGAGAGCCGCAAGGTGATCCGTGCGCAGGCGGCCGCGGAAAAGAACAACGGCCGCCGACTGGGCCGACTCGCCGACAGCGGTGCGGAACTGGTCCGGCAGGCCCTGCGGAATCCGGAGTTCGACGCCGGCACGCTCGAGCAACTCGCGCAGCACGTCCAGGACCTCAAGGAGATGGCCGCGTCGCGGATGCCGGGTGTCGGCGAACTCCTCCAGGACGCGGCGGAGGCGTCGAAAGTCGGCGAAGAACGCGAGGGTGGCGAGCCAATGAAAGTCGGCGAGGAACGCGGCGGCAAGCCGAACACAGCCGGGAACGGCAAGAAGGACGAATCGCCTTCTCCGCCGACGCCCCAGGTCGTCGATAAGGAAGACTCGCACTATCAGGAGGACGGGCCGCAGGAGTCGCCAGACAAGAAAGCGGACGGCGGTGGCGGTGGCGATATGCTTGGTCTGCCGACGACGACGGTGGGCAATGTTCCGAAACAATCGGGAGGCGGTTCCGGGAAGAACAAGGCTCAGAAAAAACTGCTCGCCGAGGCGGTCGAGAAGCAGCGCCAGCTGATCGAGGATTTCGCGAAGATCTCCCAGCAGCTGGCTGATGTCATGACGCGGCTGGAGGGCACGACGTTCGTGAAGCGGCTCAAGGCCGCCGCGCGGAGCGAGCTGAAGGTGGGAGAGGGGCTCGCCTCGATCGTTTCGAATACCTTTGGAAAGTCCGCCAAGGCGGAGTCGCACCTCCGGCAGGTCGATGCGGTGGCCAAGGGCAACGACGAGGTCGGAAAGAAGCTTTCCACAGTCATGGACGATCTCGATGCCTACAGTGAGCGTCGGCCGCAGCGGGCGCTTCGGACCGTGCTCGAGGAAATGAAGGAGCTCGACGTGCTCGGCAGCCTTCGTCAGCTCACCGACGACATGAGGCAGGAATCGGGGCTTTCGATCGCCCAGACCGAATTCTGGTCGGACACGCTCGACCGCTGGGCTGACGAACTCGTGCCGCCGCCTCAGGATGGCGGCGCGGATGGCGGTGGCGGCGATGGGCCGCCGCCCGAGAATCTGCCCCCGGAGGTGGTGCTGGAGGCGATGCTGATTCTGGAAGCGGAGACAAACCTCCGAGAAGAAACCCGCGTCGCGGAGCAGCTGCGGCCGTCGCTCGATGCCGGTG
>CAYSPN010000783.1:0-2560 GCA_964432895.1 uncultured Candidatus Kuenenia sp. | reverse complement strand
GCGTGAATCATCGTCACGCCGGTCTCCTTGCTGATCGCACCGCCCGTGACCGATGCCACGAGCACGCGTTTCAACGAGCCGGCGTGGGACCCGAAGACCGGGAAGTCGATGGAGACATTCTGGAGGGAGAGCCGAGGCATGGATTTCAGAGCCAGTAGATGAGCTTGCGCCGGCAGAAGGAAAACAGGATGGCGGCCAGGCTGCAGCAGACCGCTGCCCATACCAGCAGCACCATATACGTTTTCGGGGTGGGCCACTGGCCGAGCAGTGGCAGTCGGACGACGTCGAGCATCTGCGCGAACGGGTTGTAGTTGACGAGGGCCTGGGCCCGTCGGGGCAGGCTCTCCGGCAGCCAGAGCACCGGCGTCATGAACACGACCATCTGCAGGATGGCCGCGACAAGCTGGGGCACGTCCCGAAAGCGGGCGCAGGTGATCGCCGTGATGAAGGCCATGGAATGCAGGATTACCAGCAGAAGCAGCAGACCTGGCATGACGAGAAGGTGCTGCCAGGAAGGGGTGATGCCGGTCAGGTAGGCGATCGGGAGAAAGACCGGAAGTTGGTGCAGGAGTTGGAGCGTGTTGCGGGCCAGCGTCCGCCAGATGAAGACACTCAGCGGGTAGGGGCGGTACTTGAGATACGAGGCCGCGTTGACGAAGCAGAGGCACGAGTCGTTGATCGTGCCGCTGATGAAGGTCCAGAAGATCACGCCCAGAGCCAGGTGTGGGAAAAACTTGTTGAGTGGCACGTTGAAGAGCGTCGCATAGAGCGGCCCCATGCCCATGAATGCGATCGACGTGCTGATGGTGAGCCAGATTGGACCGAGGAGCGATCGCCGGTAGCGGTCCAGGATGTCCTTGCGGGCCAAGGTCCACCAGAACCGCACGTCGCCGGTGCCCCGCCACCAGTCGGACCATGCGCTGGTCGTGTTGCTTTGGACTGGAAGGGCGGTCATGCAGAATGTGGGCGGCTACGGGGAGGGCGGCACCAAAAGCAACCTTCGATGATAATTTCGCCCCCCTTGAATGCAAGAAATGCTTTGTGACGGATATCCGGTTTATGACGAGAGATTTCCGGTGATTTTCGGTGCCATGCGCTCCTTGGAGCAGCTTCCTGATACGATCACGTCTTTCGACCGCACCCCTCGTTTGCCCGCATGGCCCTCGTTCACCTCGACGACCTGACGATTGCCTATCGCGGTCCTCCGCTCCTCGACGGCGTGACCCGGCAGGTCGAGGCTGGGCAACGCATCGGCCTCCTGGGCCGCAACGGCTCCGGCAAGACGACGCTCCTGAAGATGATCGCCGGGCTCGAGCAGCCCGATCGGGGACGCTGCGTGGTGGCGCCAGGCACCCGTGTCGCCTACCTCTCGCAGGAAGTGCCGCTGGACCTCTCCGGCGAGGCGTTGACCGTGGTGCGTCAGGCCCTCGATGCCGCGGTCGCGAACCACGAGATCGAAGGCTGGGAGGCGGATGAACGCGCGAAACGCACGTTGGACCGCATGCAGATCGACGCCGCCGCCGACCTGAGCGCGATGTCGGCCGGGCTCAAGCGGCGCACGTTGCTGGCCTGCGCCCTGGTCACGGAGCCCGCCCTGCTGCTCCTCGACGAGCCGACCAACCACCTCGACCTCGGCTCCATCAGTTGGCTCGAGGAATTTCTGGCGGGGTGGCCGGGCACGCTGATGTTCGTCACGCACGACCGGGCGTTTCTGCGAAAACTTGCGACACGAATCTGGGAGATCGACCGCGGCAGGCTCTTCGATTGGTCGTGCGACTACGACACCTTCCTCACTCGGAAGGCCGATGCCCTCGCCGCCGAGGAAAAACAGAACGCGCTCTTCGACAAGAGGCTTGCTGAAGAAGAGGTCTGGATACGCCAGGGTATCAAGGCCCGCCGCACGCGAAACGAGGGCCGCGTGCGGGCGCTCAAGGCGATGCGAAACGAACGCAGCCAGCGGCGAGATCAGGTGGGGCAGGCAAAGCTCGTGATTCAGGAGGCCGCCCGCAGTGGCAACCTCGTGTGCGCGGTCGACAACCTCTCCTTCAGCTACGACGGCCGGCCGATCCTCTCGAACTTCTCCACCGACATTCTTCGCGGCGACAAGGTGGGCATCATCGGCCCCAACGGCGCTGGAAAGACCACGCTCCTGCGGCTGCTGCTCGGGCAGCTCGCGCCCGAGCATGGCACCGTCAGGCTGGGCACACAACTGGCCGTGGCCTACTTCGACCAGCTCCGCGGACAACTCGACGGCGAGAAATCGATCGCCGACAACATCGCCGGCGGCAACGACACCGTCACCATCGGCGGCCAACGGCGGCACATCATCGGCTACCTGCAGGATTTTCTTTTTTCGCCGGAGCGAGCCCGCACGGAGGTGAGGTTTCTGTCGGGCGGCGAGCGGCACCGAGTGCTCCTTGCCAAGCTCTTCACGCAGCCGGCCAACGTGATCGTGCTCGACGAGCCGACGAATGACCTCGATGCCGAAACGCTCGAACTCCTCGAGCAGCGGCTCGTGGAGTTTGCCGGAACGATTCTCATGGTGAGCCACGACCGCGAG
>CAYSPN010000782.1:0-2112 GCA_964432895.1 uncultured Candidatus Kuenenia sp. | reverse complement strand
GAGCCCGGGGGGATGTCCTCCGGTGGTGATTCGTTCGCGGGGCATGCAGGGGGGGGCGGCCAGTGTGCGCGGCAGCACGTCGAGCCAGTTCGCCAGCGGGCTGGCCATGGTGGCGCCATGCACGTCGCAGGGCATGCAGATCGAATTCGCCGGCACGCTCGTCTCACTTGCCTATCTCGATATGACGCGGCGGGTCATGGAGGCATTTGGTGCCGTCTGCGTGCCGGAGGGAGATCGTGGCTGGCGAATTGCGGCATCGGGCTACCAAGGCCGAGTCTACGAGATCGAGCCCGATGCCTCGGCGGCCAGCTATTTTCTGGCGGCTGCTGCGATCACCGGCGGAAGCGTGCGGGTGGACGGGCTTTCCCGCCGGAGCATGCAGGGAGACGTCGGCTTTGCCGATGCACTCGGTCGCATGGGCTGCACGGTCGCATGGAACGACGGGCCTGAGGACTCGATCACGGTGACCGGCCGCGCGAGCCACGGCATCGACATCGACATGAACGCGATCAGCGACACGGTGCCGACGCTCGCGGTGGTGGCGCTCTTCGCAGACGGGCCGACCACGATCCGCAACGTCGCCCACATCCGCGACAAGGAGACCGACCGCATCAGCGACCTGGCCTGCGAATTGCGGAGGCTCGGCGGTACGATCGTGGAACAGGCCGATGGGCTGACCATCATTCCGGCCGGAAACGATGGATGGCGTGCAGCGGGGCAGGGGGCGGCCAGGCTCCATGGTGCGACCGTGAAAACCTACGACGATCATCGCATGGCGATGAGCCTGGCCCTGGTCGGGCTGCGGGTGCCGGACGTCTTCGTTGCCGATCCGGCCTGTGTGGGGAAGACGTTCCCGGATTACTGGGATCGCCTTTCGGCCATCACTCGACGTCCAGGCCCGAGTCCTGGCCCGACGTGAGTCCCAGCATCACCGCCGCGCGCTCGATCAGATCGTCCACGATGGCCGACTGTGGCCGGTTTGGCACGCGAGGGGTCGTAGCGCCCACACAAGCATCGGTGGCAATGAATCCACCGCCGCAGTGCTGACAGTACACCCGCCGGCCGAGCAGCATGACGCGGATTCTAAGGTTGCGGCCGCAGACGGGACAGTTCTGATGGTAGCAGACAGGGTTTTCGGTCTGCTCCATCAATGGCTGGCCATCGTGCAACCGGCTGTCGTGCTCGTTGGTGTGCTCGTGATCCATCGGATTAACCCCGCGGCGGATCGAGGGCGGCGACATCGTGACGGGAAGGCTTGGAGGTGATCAGAGTTGACCTGATCGCCCCCGCTGGACCCAAAGTCTAAACCTCCCGACCCTCCCGGGCAATTCCGGGAAAGATGAGAATTTTGCAAGAATCGAACTCTACGTTTTTGACTTCGCGGGACTGCTACAATGCCGCCGTCGAGGCTGGCATACGGCTCATACGGATGAGGCCGTGCAACTTTTCGCTGGCCCCGCCGTTGAAGGCGGGGAATTGGCGGATGTTTCTCGCTTCTTTTTGGAAGTCTCCTGCACGTCCGCCGCGCTGGTTCCGATCATGCTGCACCACCCCTGGTTGATTCCGTTGGTCGTCATCTTCTGGGCCGTTAGCAGCGGCTGGCTGCTGGTCGAGAAGATTCTGCCGTCGCTCTCGCCCGGATCGCCGCCGGGCTATCAGGCCCTCTACATGGCGGAGAACCGCCTCGTTCCGGTGGCCTGGACGGTGCTCTGGAACGACCAGCCGCTCGGCTGGGCCATGAGTCAGTCGATACGCACGGAGGAAGGGGGCATGGAGGTCGAGAGTCTTCTCCATTTCGACCGACTCCCGATCGATGAGGTACTCCCGGCGTGGACCAAGATGTTTCTGCGGCAGTCGTTTGCTCCGGGAACGTCGTATGCCCTCGATGCGCGGGGGCACCTGTCGATCGACCGGCAGGGAAACCTAAAGTCATTTAGTTCGGTCGTGAATCTTCCGGCCACCGCCGATCGGGTATTTCTCGACGGGAGGATCATCGACGGCGAGGTGACCGTCGACGTGCGGGCTCACGGCATGAACTACAGCGTCTCTCGGCATCTGCCTCGACACATCACGATCGGTGACGAGCTCTCGCCGCAGGCGACCCTGCCTGGC
>CAYSPN010000781.1:0-1885 GCA_964432895.1 uncultured Candidatus Kuenenia sp. | reverse complement strand
CATCGAGTTCAAGACCGATCAGAGGGTTGGTCGTGGGCAGCCTATGAGCAAGAGGGTTCCGGCGCTGCCACGCCCGGAGGGATTTGTGAACCCCGGCCTCGCTGCGGCGCGGCTTGGGAGTTCGCCGGTTCAGAGGCTGCGAACTCCAAGGGATTCAAGAGCATCAAAACGCAGAAGTGAAGAAGGGCAGAGTGGGCTGCCCTTCTTCACTTCTAACATCTACGGGACTACTCTCGAACTCGCCGCAGGGTGTGATGGCCTACGTTCGCGACAGACTGTTGAACCGGGAACCTTCCTGCACGTTCGCGGAGGCGAACTTGCCGAGAGCCAGCGCCGCGAGCACAGCGCGATTGGCCCCCAACAGCCTCGGCCACTCGCCGCCACTCCTGAGGGCACGAGTCGGCCTCGGCCAAAACGGGGTATGCTGGGCTCGCAGAGCGGACTCGTCGACCGGTGGGCGCGTCACCCAACATCTTCGGAAGTGAGGACGGTAATCCGCATGAAGAAGGCGAGACGAGCGTTTCCGATGCTGGTTCGTGCATGGTTGCTGCTAGCGGGCAGCAACCTCTTGATCGTTCCTATCGGCAGCGGTTGCACCGTGGCACTCGCTGCCTCCTCGTACCCAATCGTCGACACGGACCAGGCAACCTGCTACGACAACTCAACCGAGATCGCCTGCCCGGCACCGGGCGCGGCATTTTACGGCCAGGATGCCCAGTTCGCGGACAGCGAGCCAAGCTACACCAAAAGCGACGACGGAAAGACCGTCCACGACAACGTCACGGGTTTGACCTGGCAGCAGGGCTATGAGTCTGGGAAGAACTGGACGGGAGCCAAGGCTGTACCCGCAGCCCTGAATGCGGCCAAGTACGGTGGCTACACCGACTGGCGGCTGCCGACCATCAAGGAACTCTACTCGATCTGGAGAGGCAGCCCGGGCTGGCCGTATTTGGATCTGAGCTATTTCGCCCACCCGAACGACTCCCCACACTCGATCTTCTGGAGCAGCACCAAGTACTCTGGATTGCTCGAGAGCACAGAGGGCTCGATGCCCGGTACTGCTGGCGCGGAAATGGCCTTCGGCGTGAATTTCGATACCGGCCATATCAAAGCGTACGCCTTCGTCGGCGCAGCGCCGCCGCACTTCGCCCGCTGTGTCCGCGGCGACAGCTACGGCGTCAACGACCTCCGGAACAACGGCAATGGTACCATCACCGACCAGGCTACGGGCCTGATGTGGGCCCAGGCCGACAGCGCTTCAGCCATGGATTGGCAGCACGCCCTTGCCTTTGCCGAGACCCAGAACGCCGCGAACTACCTCGGTCACGACGACTGGCGCCTGCCGAACACCAAGGAACTCCAGAGCCTCGTCGACTACACGCGCTCCCCCGGGGCGACCGATGCGGCTCACGTGGGGCCGGCCATCGACCCGATGTTCACTTGTACGCCGATCACCAACGAAGCGGGAGACGCTGACTATCCTTGGTACTGGACGAGCACGTCCGTGAATCCCGAGAATGACGAAGGGTACGTGTTCGCGTGGTACGTCGCCTTCGGGCGGGCTGTCGGCTCCGATGGAAAGGACCTTCAGGGGGCGGGGGCGGTGCGCTTCGACGCCAAGGTTCCTGGGCAACCTGGCGGCCAATCGCGGTACTACAACTACGCTCGCCTCGTGCGCGACGCGCACTGACGCGTGGCTGAATGAAAGGACACGATATGCTGAAGCGAACTGCCTTGAGGCCTCTGATTCTGGCCGCTGTGTTGCTCTCGTTCTCGGGGTGCAACAGAGGGCTTTCGAGCTCCGACTCAGGCAGCAACGATGACTCGTGGTACCCAATCGTCGACACGGGGCAAACGTCCTGCTTCGACGTCGCGAGCCCTGTTT
>CAYSPN010000780.1:0-5601 GCA_964432895.1 uncultured Candidatus Kuenenia sp. | reverse complement strand
GCTGGACCAGCCGGAAGTGTCTGTGCCTGGGAAGCCGTCGCAGGTTTCGCCTGCTGCGATGCCGTGTCCGTCGGCTGCGGAGTGGCCGCAGATGGCGGAACGGTCGCAGGAGCAGGCGTTGGTGGGAGTGCCGCAGCAGGGTCCGGCAACACGGCAGACGGAAGCTGCGGAGGAGTGCTGGCGGCTGCGACTGCAGCCGCCGCTGTGGCGGATTCTTGAGCAGCCGCGGATTCCACACGAGCCACCACACCCGTCGCCACGGCTGGAGTTGGAGCGGCTGCCGGCACTGGCGCCGCGGCGGCTACCGGGGCTGTAGGGGCTGCAGCAGGTGGAGGTGTTGGTTTGGCCGGCGCCATCCCGGGGAGGAGCCGGCGAAGGGTTGCCAGACTGCCTGCGCCAGGTGTGGGGGCCACCCGCACCAGCCGGATGTTCCGCGGAATGTCGGCAAGCGCGACTCGTCCGACGCCGAGTTTCCAGATCGCAGGTCGCTGTGGAGCGCGGCCGCCGCTCCCCCGTCGCGACCACTCGGAGGTCCACGCTACGACGAACGGCGCCAGTTCGTGCAGTTCGACAACGCGATCGCCGTCGCCCCAGGGGCTCTGGTCAGCGGCGCCAGCAAGGCCCTGCTCCAGAGCGGCTGCGAAGAACGTCCGCTTCGCCGTGCCGCTCGCGCCGGAATACTGAAGATTGTCGTGCGACGTCATCAGCCAGTTCTGGCCGTTCGCCCGGATCGGTGGGGCCTTGAAGTCCTGATCCAACTGCCGCGGCACCTGACTGCACAGCACGCCGAGCCTGGGGTCCCAGCGGAGGTCACCGAGATCCATGGCGACCAGCGTCGTCAGGCTTGCTGCTGAGCCGATCGACTCGACGATATCGCGGCAGGGCACCAGTTCGCGGAGGCCCTCGCCACGCAGGGTCGCATCGGACGCCACTAGACAGGCGTGGCCACCGAGTGGATCGGGGCGTTCGTTTCCATCGGGGTCGAGCAACGGGGGGGGCACCAGGCACTGGCCACGGACATAGGCGATCATCGAGTCCTTGCCGCGGAGAGGCAGTTCGACGAAGAGCGCGTGGAGGCGATCCCGCATCGCCTCCACGGTGTCGAAGCCCTTGATCTGCATCAGTTCGCCCGACATCGCCGGCGCCAGGCGGCCCGATAGCGACGTGGCGAGTGCCGTGGTGTCTTGGGGCGCGAACGGAACCGTCGGCAGCATGTCCAAAGAATAGTCGTCGACCACCAGGGCGATGCCGGCTGTTTGCCAGGAGAAGAGCGGGGCAACGATCAGCGCCGTCGACAGCACGACCGCCGCCAGAGCCGCCAGCGCAAGGGCGGCACCGGTCGCGAGCCGGCGTGATGCCGGCCGGTCGGTGGAAGCTGTGCCGGCCCGCCAGCGGTCTTGCCGCGACACGTGGGCATCGCTTTCCGATACGAAGGGCGGTGCGTTGGTGCGATGTGGCTCGGTCATGGAGGACGATCCCAGGAGTGACCGGAGTTTACCGACTGATCGACGCGGGGTACGATACCGGATTCGTTGCGATCGCCGGCACAAGGCCGTCGACGCTCGCGACGCCGCACGGTCGGGGCGTGGTCGCCGGTCGTCGGTGGTCCTCGGCCGTCGCCACCCGGAATGCATCCATGCGACATCTCCCCGTGAACTGGTCGGAAGGAATGTTCCTTCGACCGCACCATTTTCAGGCCGCCGATCGGCACGCGGCGGAGCGACTGGCTTTGTCCACCGTGGCAGACGATCCCTGCTGCTACGGGATTGTGCGGCTGGAGATCGATCCGGTGGCGCTGGCGAACCGTCAGCTCGAACTGCGGGCCTGTCAGGCCCGCCTGCGGGATGGCACGCTCGTCTGGCTCGAGCCTGGCGAGGAGCCTGAGCGAGTGAGTCTGGCCACTGCCTCAACCGAGGTGGCGAAGCTCTCGGCCGCCCTCGATGAGTCGCTGCAGTCCAACGAGTTCGTACGAGTCTACCTGGCCGTGCCGCGGTTCGACCCGGGGAGTCCCAACGTCTCGCCGCCGGGACCGCACGATCGCAGCCGCTCCGTGGCCATGCGGCAGTCGCTGCAGGACGAGGCATCGGGCGGCAACGACCAGGAGGTCGAGTTTCGCCGGCTCAACGTCAGGCTCAAACTCTCCACTGAAGACCTCTCGGGCTTCGAACTGCTGCCAATCGCCCAGATTCGCCAGGCGGGAAACCGCGAGGGGGCTCCCGAAATCGACCCCGACTATTTTCCGCCGATGCTGTCGGTGGAGGCCTGGCTGCCACTGGGCCGCGACGTCGTGCGGGGTGTCTATGACCTGATCGGTCGCAAGGTGGAGGTGCTCACGGAGCAGGTGGTCAGTCGCCAGGTCGGATTCTCCAGTTCGGAGCCCGGCGATCTGGACCGGCTGTTCATGCTCTCCAAGCTGCTCGAGGCTCGGGCGGTGCTGCGGGTGATCGCCTTCGCACGCGGTGTCCATCCGCGGACGGCCTACATGGAGCTCTGTCGCGTGGCCGGCCAACTGGCGATCTTCGAGGCCGATCGCCGGCTCGAGGAACTGCCTGTCTACGACCACGATGAACTCGCGCGAATCTTTCGTCGCGTCAAGGAGATCATCGAGGGGATGCTGTCGCGGGTGGCGGTGCTGGAGTTTGAGCAGCGGTACTTCGTCGGCAGTGGCACGGCCACCCTGTCGGCTGCGGTCGAGCCCAAGTGGCTCCAGTCTGACTGGCAGTGCTACGTTGGCGTTCTCCGAGGCGACATGTCTGAGGAGGTCTGCCACCGACTGCTGACGGGCGACAGCCACCTTGACTGGAAGCTGGGCAGCACGGAGGAGGTGGATCGGCTGTTCCGCATGGGCGTGCCCGGTCTCGAACTCTTCCCGGTCGATCGCCTGCCGCGGTCACTGCCCGCGCGGAGCGGATGGCTCTATTATCGGATCGGCACGGAAAATCCCGCCTGGCGGTCGGTGCAGGCAACGCAGTCGATGGGCATCCGCCTGCGTGATTCTTCGATCCTCAATCTGGAGGAATTGGCCGGACGCCGTCGCGTCGAGGTGGCCTACGAGAGTCAGGTCGGGTCGCTCGAGTTCGCCCTCTTCGCCATTCCCAAGTGACACACGCCGCGGACGGATCCGCGCAGGCCCGGATGATCATGCAGGCAGTGGGGCAATGACGCCAGAATTTATCGTCGCTGTGGTTCCACTCATGCAGGACGTGCTTGCGCTGGCGGAACGGGCGGCGGCGGGCCGGGCTGGTCCGGTTGACGCCGAACGGGCGTTCCTTCGGTCGCGGTTCGACGCCACGGCCGCCGGGTGCCGCGGGCCACTGGCGGCCGATTGGGAATTGGCCGGATATGCCCTGGCCGCGGCGGCCGATGAGTTGATGATCGTCGACATCGCGTGGCCGGGGCAGTCGTGGTGGGAGAATCATGCCCTCGAGGTGGAATTGTTCGGAACCCGGCGACGGGCCACGGAGTTTTACGCGCGGGCCGAGAAGGCAGCCGCCCTCCCTTCGCGGAATGCACTGCAGATCTTCGTGGCCGCTGTCGTGATGGGATTCCGCGGCATCCTGCGAGAACGTCCCGACGCGCTCGACACCTGGCTGCGGTCCAATGGACAACTCATCAAGCTGGCCGTCGATCGCCCCGCTGTGCCAGAGATCGGTCCGGACGTGCCCGGAGCGCCGCCGCTGATGGGCAGGACGAACCTGATGTGGGCGATTCTGTTGTCGGCATTGGCCGCAGCCGCACTCATCGTCACGGCGTGGGCCGTCTTCCTGCTGTGAACGCCATCCTGTTCCAAGTCGCCTGAACCCTTTGCCAATCACCAGCCCGCGGTTCCAAACCCCATGCAGTCGTTGCTCACCATCCTGCTGCTTCCGTTCACGGCCATCGCGGCGGCAGTGCGGTGGTTCGGCAGGGCGACGGTGGCGGCGAGGATCGCCTGGATCGTCGCGCTGTTCCAGTTCGTTGTCGTCGTGCTGGCCGTGAGCGTGGTGCTTGGGGCGGGCGACCGCGCCGTGCTGCAGTCTTGGTGGAGTCCGGGCAAGGCGTTGGCGCTGTTGCTGCTGCTCATGTTGGTGCCGCTGCTGGTCTACCAGGCAGCCCGCCTGTGGCTGGAACACCAAGGGGGCCGCTGGCCCGACATCGCGGCGGCCTGGGCCGCTGCCAACTCCGAACTTGGCCGGCAGCAGATTTCCCTGCCGGAATCGCCCCTGTTTCTCGTGCTCGGCAGCGATGGGGGCGGGTTGGAGCGATCGCTGTTTGCCGAACCGCCCTCGCCGCTGGTGGTTGAGCAGTCGCCGGCCGGCGGCGGACCGCTCCATATCTTTGCCTCGCGCGACGCGATCTTCGTCTGCCTTTCCGGAGCTGGGCAAACGGCGGTCGCCGCGGCGGCCGTCCGATCAGCGCTCGCCGATGGAGTCCCACCCACGAACGGTGCTCAGTCTGTCGCCAATCCGGAATCGGTCGTCGATCAGGCCGCCGCGGAGCGGGAAGCGCCTGCGGTTTCCGTCGCTGGGTTCCGTGGGGCTCGGACGAAGACGCCGCCGCGGTCGGGGAAGGAGCGGCGCGAGGCGACCGACCGTCTGGAATATGCATGCGATCAACTGCGGCAGGCCCGCATGCCCTTGGCGGCGATCAATGGCGTCGTGGTCCTGATGCCGCTGTCTGTCACCAGCGACGCCGACGCCGACGCCGTGAATCTCGGCCAGGCTATCGGCGAGGATCTGGCAACCATCACCCGTGTGCTTGGGGTGCGGGCGCCCGTCACCATGGTGGCGGGCATCCTGCAGGACGACCCGGCGATCGACGATCTGCTGACCCGGCTCGATGCGGGCGGGCGGACTGCTGCGTGCGGGCAGCCGTTTCCATTGGGATTGCCGCCAACAGCGGAGCATCTCCACGCGGTTGCATTCAACGTGGTTGGCCCGCTGAGTGACCGCCTGGCGGAACTGTTGCTCGACCCCCGACGAATTGCACAGCAGCCTGCCAATCGCCATCTGCTGGCCATGCTTGGCCGGCTCCGGCTCCATGTCAGCACCCAGATCGCCCGGGTGCTCCAGCAGGCGTTCTCCCCCGATCTGCACGGCGGTGTGAATGGGCGTCGGGGAGTTCTGCCGCTTCTGGCCGGCTGCTACGTGGCGTCACTCTCGGGCACCGCCAGCCGGCGGGCGTTCGTCCGCGGCCTGCTCGATCGGGTCGTCCAAATGCAGGGCGAACTCGACTGGACCGACGAGAGCCTGCGAGCGGAGGCATGGGCGGGCCGCATGTCGCGAGTGTTGTTTGCGGCTGCGGCCGTGATGATCGCCACGATCGTGGCGATCGTCTGGTGGAGAGTGTCGCGATGACCACGGTGTCATCGGCGAGGCAGCGGGACGAGATGTTCATGCTGCACCAGGGGCTCGTGCGGGCCATCGCCTGGAAGACGCATCAGCGGCTGCCTCGAAGCGTCGAACTCGACGACCTCGTGGCCTATGGCCAGATCGGCCTGCTGGAGGCGATCGCCGCGTTCGATGCCACGCGAGGCCGGAAGTTCACCACCTACGCCTGGCATCGCATCCGGGGGGCGATGCTCGACGGGCTGGGAAAGATGACCTGGTTTGACCGCGCTGC
>CAYSPN010000779.1:0-2659 GCA_964432895.1 uncultured Candidatus Kuenenia sp. | reverse complement strand
TCGTGCCGGGCCCGCGGCCCTCCCGCTCGGGAGCGGCCAGCCACTCCACCGCGTGCTTGAGCCGATCGCGCATGGCAGCGTCGTCCGAAGACTCTGCCCGCACCGTCGTCGCCTGCAGCAACACGGCTATCCCAACGCAGCACAGCAGGGGCTTGATCCTGGGCATAGGAAGGTCCTTGGTCATTCGTGAGGAACTCGTGAGACGCCGCCAGCGGACAACGACAACCGCCTGGTCATTTTAGCCATCTCCCGTGATCTGCGGCGCAGCGGGTAGGATGGGATCGGAAAAGACCCCCGTGGAGCCTCTTCTGTGCCTTCCCTCTTCGTGATTCAGGGCCGCAATCGCGGCTCCCGCTACGACTTGACGAACCACGAGGGGGCGATGAGCATCGGGCGAGATTCGGGCAACTTCGTGCAACTGGACGACAACGAGGTGTCGCGGCGGCATGCCGAGATCCGCCGGATCGGCGAGACGTTCGTCGTGGGCGACCTGAAGAGTTCCAATGGCACCTGGCTCAACAGCAGGAAGATCGAGCGGGCGGAACTCTCCAGCGGCGATCAGATCCAAGTGGGCCGCACGATCCTCGTCTATGCACGCGACGGCGCCGACGTGCCCGCGGCGGGCCTGGTCGACATCGTGCCGGGATCCAATGCCGGCGACGGCTCGCGGATCGTGCGAACGGCCCGTGAGGCCGACGTCAGCGGTGATCCCCTTCCCGACGACACACAGAACCGCTGGCTGGCGCGGGCCCGCAGCAACCTGCAGGTGATGTACCGCACGGCGCTGGCAGTCAGCCACACCCTCGATATCGACGAACTCCTCGGCCGCATCCTGCAGCTCGTCTTCGAATGGGTCGAGGCGGACCGTGGCTGCATCATGCTGTTCGACCCCGAATCAAAGCAGCTTCGCACGAAGGCCCGGCGTGACCGGCGCGTGAACGAGGCGACGTCGATGGCCATCAGCCGCACGATCCTCGACTACGTGCTCGACCGCGGCGAGGGTGTGATCACGAGCGACGCCCAGGACGACGATCGCTTCAGCGGCGGCAACAGCGTGGTGCGAACCGGCGTGCGCGAGGCGATTTGCGTACCGATGCAGGGCCGCTACGGCACGGTGGGCGTGATCTACGTCGACACAACCGTCCCGCTGGGCGACGCGATCGAACGGGGACAGCGGCAGTTCACCGACGAGCATCTGAAGCTCATGATCGCCATCGGCCATCAGGCTGCACTGGCCGTCGAGGACACCACCTATTATTCCGCAATGGTGCAGTCGGAGCGTCTGGCCGCGGTCGGCCAGACCATCGCCACGCTTTCGCATCACATCAAGAACATCCTGCAGGGCATCCGCGGAGGCGGCTACCTGGTCGAGATGGGACTGGAGAACGAGGACCTGGCCGTGGCCCGCAAGGGCTGGGACATCGTCAACCGCAACCAGAACAAGATCTCCTCCCTCGTGATGGACATGCTGTCGTTCAGCAAGGAGCGGGAACCCGACCCGGTGCCGTCCGACCTCGTGGCGCTGATCACCGACATCGTGGAGACCGTCCAGCAACGGGCTGACGAAATCGGGGCGACGCTCGAGTGGGCACCGCCGGCCGACATGCCCCAACTGCTCTTCGATCCGGAAGCCCTGTCGCGGGCGATTCTCAACGTCGTGACCAACGCGCTCGACGCGGTCGAGGACCGCAGCGGCGCAACGGTGTCGATCCGCGTCGCATGCGATACAGAAAGCGGACTCGTCCGCATCACCGTCAGCGACAACGGCGAGGGCATGACGCCGGAAACCATCGCTGAGATCTTCAACCTCTTCGTCTCGACCAAGGGGGCCCGCGGGACCGGCCTGGGCCTGACGGTCAGCCGCAAGATTCTCCGCGAGCACGGCGGCGACATCCGCGTCTCGAGCCAACAGGGCGAGGGGAGCACGTTCGTCCTGGAATTTCCGGTGCGCGCCGGCGGCAGCAGGCAGCAAGATTCCTCCTCCGACAGCCCCGCCACTCTGCTATGACCACGCTCTCCTCCAGCGGCGACCTGGCCGCGATGGCGGGATCGACGGCATCCCGCCCCGGCCCACGTCGCCTACCGATCTCGGCGGTGATCATCGCGCGCGATGCCTCCGCGCGGATCGGTGACGTGCTCGGTGCCCTGGAGATGTGCGACGAGCGGCTCGTGCTCGACTCCGGATCGACCGACGACACCGTGGCGCTGGCCCTGGCGGCCGGTGCTCGCGTCGAACACCAGCCATTTCTCGGCTACGGACCACAGAAGCGTCGGGCCGTTGAACTTGCGGCCCACGACTGGATTCTCTCGCTGGATGCCGACGAGGTGCTCGACGGCGACGCGCAGGCAGCCTTGGGGCGGCTGGCTCTGTCCGATCCCGCCGCCTGCTGGGCAATCCGCCGGCGAACCTTCGTGGGCCGGCACGAGGTCCGTCACGGGGCGTGGCGCGACGAACGCGTGCTGCGGCTGTTCAACCGCACGACAGCCGGCTTCAAGGCGATCCCCGTGCACGAAGAGGTGGAGTCCCGACATGCCCCGCTGCTGCTGGCCGGCTCGATCCTTCACTACAGTTTTGCCGACTGCCGCGACGTGCTGTCGCGGTCGCTCCGGTACGCGCCGCTGAAGGCCGAAATCCTGCGGGCGAAGGGGGAGTGGACCC
>CAYSPN010000778.1:0-9009 GCA_964432895.1 uncultured Candidatus Kuenenia sp. | reverse complement strand
CGGTGAGGATCGCCGCCCGCGAGGGGCCGCAGATGGAGTTGGTGCAGAAACAGTTCCGAAACAGCGTGCCCTCGCGGGCGAGCCGGTCGATGTGGGGCGTGTCGATCAGCTTCGAGCCATAGGCAGAAATGGCAGACGTGGCGTGGTCGTCAGAAAAAATGAACAGGATGTTGGGGCGGTGAGCCGTCTGCGGGGCTTGGCCGGCATCGACAGCCCGTGCCGACGGAGAGCCCACAACCATCGAGAACAGCAGCGGCAGCAGCACCCCACGGAGACGATGCAGACTCCGGGCTGGTGAGCATGAACGCATGGGAGAGCATCCTTCAGGTGACAGACAGGGGGCAGAATGCGGCTGTGGCCGGAAGGCATTACCGGCGGAACGTTATAGTAGCGAACGGTGGGCCGTCTGATTTTCCCACTGTGTTTCCCCACCAGCCTCGACGGAAAATTTTGACCATGACCCACGATGCCCACCTGCCGCCACGTGACCGCTTCGAGGGCTACTATGCCGCGCCGCGTGCCCCGTGGGATATCGGGCGGCCGCAGCGGGCCTTCGTCGAGTCGGCCGACGCCATCCGTGGCAGGGTGGTCGACATTGGCTGCGGGACAGGCGACCTCGCCCTCTGGCTAGCGGAACAGGGCCGCACGGTCACAGGAATCGACTTTCTCGAAAAGCCGTTGGAAGCGGCCCGGCAGAAGGCTGCTGCTCGCGGTCTGTCGGTGAACTTCCTGCAGATGGATGCGGTGGCAGCGGGCGAGATTCCCGAGCGATTCGACGCGGTCACCGACTGCGGCCTTTTCCACACGTTCGACGATGCCGGCCGGTCTGCCTATGTGCGGGCGCTCGCTCGCCTGCTGGAGCCCGGCTCACGTGTCTTCCTGCTCTGCTTTGCCGATGCTGAACCGGGATCGCATGGTCCGCGCCGTATCAGCGAACGCGAACTGCGGGAGGCGTTTGCCGCTGGCTGGGAGGTCGAGACGATCGAACCAGCCCGCTTCGAGGTCGTGCCGGGCATTCCTGGTGCGGAATTCGGTCCCGGCGGTGCCCAGGCCTGGTTTGCGGTCGTGCGACGGGCCTGAGTCGGGCCTGAGTCGGGCCTGAGTCGTTCCTTGCAGAGTCGCAAGACGATCTTTTCACGACGGGCCGTGTGGCCCGGCCACCGACGAGGTCCGTAGTATTCATAGGCGGCACAGAGAAAAGCCAAGACGAAAAGCCCAGACTCAAGCTGAAGCTAGGCTCTTCAAAGAGGAGAAACGATCATGAACCGTGCAATGCAATGGATGATGACGCTGGCCGTTCTGGCCGGTGGTCTGATGACGCAGCAGGTGATGGCCCAGCAGGTGGTGGCCCAGCAGGTGATGCCCCAGCAGGTTGTGCAGCCGGCGCCCGCCCAAGTGCGAACGGTGCAGCCAACCCGCTCATACCGCAGCTTCTCCGTGAATCCGGCCCGCGGCGATGTGCGCCGGAACGGACCGCACAGCGGTGAGGCCACCTGGCGGCATGCGGGCGCCAAGCCCGCCGGCCATTACGCCACCGGTCGCTGAAAACAAGGCAGTCCGTCCGAGACGGGGTGTTGGGCGTCGATGAGTCGGCTCCCGCTTTCCCTTGCTTGCGCCGCGGGCTTGGATGACACCGCACTCCCGTTCAAGCCCGAAGCGCAAGCGCGGGCCCTCAGTGGAGAAGAGAAATGGTGAGGGGCCCGGTGCGACGAATCGCACCGGGCCCTCGGTGTTTCTGCATGGTAGTTGGAAAGGCGATGTTGAGTCGGGCGTTGCCCGGCATCAACGCCGACGTTGTGACAGACCAAGGGTGTTGATGGGAGCCACCTCCTTCCAGGCGGATGAGACGGAAACCAACGAAGTAATTGCATAGTGGCGGTCGAGCGCGGCCTCCATGCCGACCTCAGCCGCATCGTCAAGAAACCGGATGAACGTCGCCGCATCACGACGGGCGATCAGCCAGCGGACGAGTGCGGCGCTCTGACCGTAGAAAATTTTCTGCCGCGGGCCGTCGGCGGGGTAGTCCTCGAGTGCGAGCAGGTCGGCGGCTGACCAGGCCAGACCACGACGCCGGGCATCCTGGAAATCGGCCTCGTGTCCCCGTTGCTTCTCCAGAGTGTCGAACAACAGCGCCAGGCCTTCGTCGGCGCACCGCGGCGGAGCGGCGTGGACGAAATGGTCGGCAAGCACCACATGCACCAGTTCATGAGCGATGGCATCGGGTACGACCGCGGGGCCGTCGCCCATGACGTCAATTCTGCGGGTGACCACTCGGTCGCCTGAAAATTCCAGCGACGTCGCCCCGCGGGCCTCGGAGGGAGAGCCTCCCACAGCCTGCTCGAACGACTCTTCAGAGGAATGGACGTGGATTTCGCAGCGAACCAGCCATGGCTTGGGTTCTGCTTCACCGAGGAGTTGGGAGAAGGCCTCGCGTCGGATCGTCTCAGCATGTTCGCGGATGGTGGCGGCACGCGACGGATCCGTGCCCACGACGAGGATGTTTCCCGTGGCAACGGGCCATGCTGTCGTTTCGGTGGCAATCGAGGCAGCTTCGTCCGAGGCAGTTTCGTCGGCCCTGATCTCGGCAGCGTTTGGTGCAGATGCCGCCAGCAGGGCGAGGAGGATCGCCCCCAGCCGTGCCTTCGCGGCCCGGAGCCCACCACGCGATCTGGTCTCAGCCATCGTGATCGCTGGAAGTTTCGGCGGATTGGGAACGCGATGCATCGGCGATGTGCTCCACGCATGCGGCCAGGATGAGTCAGCCGGCGGCGGTCGTTCAGGAGTGGCTCGACTGCATACATCGTGTTGCACGTTGCGTGCCATTCGCTCGAGTGGCTCACGCAGGCCCGGTGAACACCGGCTTTTCTCCGAAGAAAACATCGGATAAAAAAATTTCGTCTGTGGCTGTTCGCCGCCTGCTGCACAAAAACAGGGCAGGGAATGCTGCGGCAGAGCGCACCGGCCAAACGATCGCTGAGGGCCTACAATGCTTCGGCATGCGACTCTTCCCCTGCGATCGATACCCCCTGCCGCTCCCGGACGGGCACCGCTTTCCGATCGACAAATACATGCTCCTTCGACGGCGGCTGGAGCAGCATGCGGCGGCGGGTGCCGTGCTCGAGTTCATTGAGCCACATGCCGCCACCGATGACGAACTGTTCCGCGTGCACGCGAGGGACTACCTCGGCCGGGTCATGGCGGGCACGCTGTCGCGGGAGGAGGTGCGGCGGATCGGTTTCCCTTGGAGTCGCGAACTGGTCGAACGGTCGCTGCGGAGCACAGGTGCGGCCGTCGATGCAGCGGCTGCCGCATTCGAGGATGGCATCGCCGCCAGTCTCGCCGGCGGCACGCACCACGCCGGCACCGACTGGGGAGAGGGCTACTGTGTGTTCAATGACACGGCCGTGGCGGCCCGGGAAATGCAGGCTCGCGGCGTCGTGAAGCGGGTGTTGATCCTCGACTGTGACGTGCACCAGGGAAATGGCACGGCGGAGATCTTTGCCGACGATCCGACGGTGTTCACCATGTCGATCCACGGCGCCCGCAACTTTCCCCTGCGGAAATATCCCAGCTCGCTCGATGTCGCGCTTGAGGATGGAACCGGCGATGACGAGTATCTGCGGGCTCTTGCGGCGGCCCTTGCCGAGTCGTTCGACCGTGCCCGTGCCGACATCGTGCTCTACATCGCCGGGGCCGATCCTTATGAAGGAGATCGGCTCGGCCGGCTTGGTCTCACGAAGGCCGGACTGCTGGAACGCGACCGGCTGGTCCTCGCGGCCGCCACAACTGCCGCGACGCCGGTAGCGATCGTCTGCGGCGGCGGCTATTGCCAAGACCTGGAGGCGATCGTTGACATTCACGCCGCGACGATGCTGCTGGCGGCCGGTGGCCCCGACTCGTAGCATCAGGCCCAGAGGATGCCCAGAGGGCCGTGTAAGCACCAGCGGACGGAGGTTCGCGAAGCCGGGCTCGGCCAGGAAGGCCGAGCCCGGCGTGAAGCGGGTTATGTCCGGTCGATGCGGGTGACGGCGTGGGCGAGCGGTCGATTCGTCGCGCGAGCCGAACAACGTGCCGCCGTTGCTTGCAATCCGTCAAGCCTGGACGGCTGGCGACAGTGCGTCAGCGACAGGGCCTCGTCGAGTTTGCTAGACTACTGGCGTCGCCACTCCTGTAGGGGGTATGATCCGGTCGTTCGCCCAGGACATTCTTTAGATTTCCCAGACGTTTCCCAGACGTTTCTCAGACGATCGAGTCATGAATCTTTCGAAGGTGTCGCATCTACCGCTGGCCGCATTTTTGGCCGTGCTGATCATGGTGGGCATGCCGGCCCTGGCCAGACTGCACCCGAAGCCGGCTGAGGATCCGTGGCTCAAACTCCGGCCACCGCTCCATCCAGTCGCCGGAACGCTGATCGTCGATGGCAAGCCTGTCGAGGGAGCCGTCGTGACGTTTGTGTCGCAGACGGACGAAGACGGACCGGAGTACCTAGCCATGTCGGCCACCGACAAAGAGGGCCGGTTCTGGCTTCGGACATTCAGTTCGTTTGGTGACGGTGCCGTTGCGGGCAGGCATCGGATCAAGGCCGAAAAGATGGTGCCGACGGGAAGGATGCTCGAAGGCTACGGCATGCATTCGATGCTGGACATCGGAACCATTCCTCCATGGCTGGATCCGGAACGGCCATCGGGTCCTGCAGATCCCAGCAGTGATTCGATGATGACGGATTCGATGATGAGCTTCTGTGCTTTTCCAGGGATGCCGGAGGTGGTCAACATCCTGCCCTCACGGTTTGCCAATGAGAAAACCTCTGGCCTGACTGCCGAGGTGACCGTGGAAGGTCCGAACGAGTTTCTGATCCAGCTCTCTGCCGAGCCTCCTTCTGCGGTCGAGCAAGAGACCTCGGGCGAGATGGAGCCAGCTTTCAAAATTGCAGGATGAGAAACCCCATGAGAGACCCCATGGGAAACACCAAAACGAAAACTCCCGCGCGGAGGGGCCGAAGACAGCGGCTCCGCGCGGGAGTGAATGGTAGGCAACGCCAGGCAGCCTAACGCTTCAGCGACGCGGCCTTTGCCATCGTGCTGCGGCCAGCGGTTGCCTGCTGGCTGGGCTCCGTTGTGATGATCGACACCTGGCTGCTCGGCAGAGCCTTCTCGGCCACGACGACCGAGTTGGTGCAGCAGATGGGTGCCGGTGCCACGATCACGGTCTCGCAGCAGACAGTCTCGCGGACAGGCTCGCAGCAGACGGGCTGGGAAACCGGCGCGCAGCAGACGGGCTGGGAAACCGGTTCGCAGCAGACGGGCTCGCAGCACACAGGCTCGCAGCACACGGGCTCGCAGCACGCTGCCCTGCGATGGTGATGCCGCCTCCAGCCCGCCTCCGCGTCCCAGCCAGTCGCGACGATTGCCATACAGGTGAGCACGCCGACCGAACGAATCAAAAACTTGCTAGTCATGGTAGGAAACTCTCTGTGAATCTCGGGATAAACACCAGGACCGCCCAGACGCGAGTGGCCCTTCCCGAGGCTCGAAACGGTAGGAAGCGGCCAGCAGACGCGGCAAGGAATGGAAGCGTTGTGCACGGGCAGCCGGCACGAGGATCCCTTTATTTTCACGGGAATTCGGCTGCCGTGCCGATCTGGGGAGTGGGGCGGTCCGGGGAGGGATTCGAGGAGGACAGGCGCGGTTCGACATTTCTCGCTGGCCGCCCGGCTGCTATCGTCCGCCCCCCACGTCGTCCATCCCCCCGGAGCCAGTCCCGCCATGCGTTGCGTCCGCGATCAGCAGCCTCGCTGCGGGGGAAGTGTCCGCGCGGCGATCCGCGCGTGTGTGATCATGGTCACATGCGGCATGGGCTTGGCTCTGGCCGACCACGTCGGCAGTCTCGGTGCGGCCGACCGGCTCGTCGTCCGCGGCACGACGCAGATCGATGCTGAGCAGCTGCGGCAGCCGTTGGTCGAAGACACGGACGTCGTGTGGCTGTCGCGTCCCCACGCATCGCGTGATGTGTTCATCGCGGCGGTCGTCCGCAAGGCAACACTCGCGTTGGAACATGCAGGGTTCGCCGAGGCTCAGGTCCACGCCGCCGTGGAGTCATCCGACGGGGTCGAGAGGCTTGTCCTCGACGTGGTCGAAGGGCCGCGGTTCGAGGCGGGGGCGATCGAGATCAAGGGGCTGCCCGACGAAATGAGTGCGAGGCTGGTGCGGTTCCTCTCCGAGCGGCAGCCGCCGCGGGACGCTGTACCGCGGTCGATCACTCGGCCGGATGGGACCACAGCCGCCATCTGGGTGGACGCTGACGGTCGTCCCGCGACGCTCGAACAGCCAGCCTGGAAGCCGAGCGGGCCGGCCACCTCTGATGCTGTCGCCATCCATCGCATCCATGCCGAGGTGGTTCGGTTCCTTCGCGAGGAGGGGTATCTCTCGGTGGCTCCGCCGGCGCACGACCGGCGGACGGTGGCAAAACTGGCCCGCGCCGCTGGTGGCACGACCCGCTCGTCACCCACGGATGGCTCGCGGGCCCGCCGTGGCCCGGTCGACATCACGCTACGACCCGCCGGCAGCACCATCGACCTCGTGGTGGCGATCCACGACCTGCCGCCGAAGGCAGTGTTGCAACGCATCGAGGTGCCGCCGGAGTGCCGGACCACTGAGCGTGATCTCATCGCCTTCCTCGGCATCAAGCTCGGCGAGCCGGTGAATGACCGCGATCGACTCGCCTGGCGCGACCGTCTGCGGAGTTCGGGCCGCTTTGTTCGGCATGAGGTCGAGTTTCGCGGCGATCCCACCGATCCTGGTGCGGCCGTGGCCAGGTTCAGCCTCGAGGAATACACGGCCGCCACGCCCCTGTCGCAGCCGCTCTCCCGAGAGGAGGCCACGATGCTCCGCTTTCACGAGTGGATCGTGGAGGCGATTGGCCGCGGCGACGATCTCGTGCTGGAGGGCACCTGTCCAGCGGGTGATGCCATCGCCGGCACGACCGAATCGGCACGGCTGATCGTCGCGCCAACCGATGGCCTCCTGCTCACGGCGTTGCCCGACGGCGATCGGGCCTGCGGACTGGCGGTCGGCCACACGCATGTCAGCCTGCTGCCGACTGGCGGTGGTGGACGCCTCGAAGTGGCGCTGCCGCAACAGGCGTGGTGCCTGGTGAACATCGGCCTGTCGCTCGCACGGAACAAGCCGGCCGGCAAGGAACCGCCGACATTCAGACGCACCCTGTCCTTCTCCAGTTCCGTCGGGAACGCCACCGAGGCCAAGCCGGCGGGAGTGGCGATCGCGATGTCGATCGAGCCGGTCGCCTGCCTCGCCTTTGTGCACGAAGACAATGCGGAGGTCTGTTTCGAAGGGGACACGATGGTGATC
The DNA here is from genome assembly GCA_964432895.1 of uncultured Candidatus Kuenenia sp. Taxonomy (GTDB): domain Bacteria; phylum Planctomycetota; class Planctomycetia; order Pirellulales; family UBA1268; genus CAMCQY01. Next base: position 1,642 of record CAYSPN010000778.1, on the reverse strand, counting down.
AAGGCCGGCGGTGCGACGAGCCGGTTCGATGCCGCGTCAGGGCGGCCGATGGGCCTCGCCGTCGCTGGCTGCGAGGTGTCGCTGCAGGCGAAAACCGGATCGCTCAACGCGGCGGTGGAGGAACTTCGCGCGGCGGCCGGACCGAACATGCTCCGCGCCGACGCCCCCGTGGTATCGGCGGTGGAGTTTCTGCTGTCGGCTGACGTCGCCGCCGCCTGCGGCCGTATCGCTGATGCCGCTGGCTTCCGGGGCGAGCAGCGATCCGTCTGGGAAGGCCGGCTCGGGCAGGTGATCGACCTGATTCAGCGCTGCCGCGAGGACGGCGGATTTGAAAGATGCGACCGGATCCTCGCGACCGCGTCGAGCGATGGACAAGCGGCAGGGGAGGTGAAGCCGCTCGATATTCCTATGGACGATGAACCGACCACCGCTGCTGCCGCGCAGAAAGCGCTCACTCGGCATATGGCGGCGGTCATCTGGCGACTTGCCGAGGAGCATTGCGGCCGCGATTCCTGGCCGACGGCGCTGGCTCGCGCGGGAGCCTGTGCGATGGTGGGCGACCCCACGGTGCTCGATGAGATGGCGGAGTTCATGACATCCGAGGCGCATGGTCCGCTGGCCTATGTCAGCGCGTCGTCGCTGACGACTGTCCCGTTGGTGGCCGCGTCGCTGGCCCGCCGCGGCCAGGAGCGGCTTTCGACGATCGCCTTCCATACCGACTGCCATCCGTTGCTGGTGGCGGTCGGGCCCTACGGTCTCGACGTCTGTTGCGTGTCGCTCGCCCGTTCGCTCGACGATGCGGCGGCCCGCGAGATCGGCCGGGTGGTGTGTGGCGATCCGGAGATCCTCCTGCCGCTGGTGCACGCGCTCAAGGCCCACGAGCGGCATGACGACGCCGTGGCCGGGCTGCAGACCGCGCTCGACTCCTGGTGGGATGGGGCGCTGCGAGCGGTCGTGGCCGCGAAGTTCGACGCCATCGCCTCGCCGCGAACGGCCACCGCCCCCGACGCTGAGAAAGAGCAGTCGCGCAAGAAGTAGTGGCGGACCGGGCTGGAACGCGGATTCCCTCGCGTGCGCTTCGGGCTTACATGGGAGCGGCTCCCTTCCTCATCCAAGCCCGCAGCGCCAGCAAGGGAATGCGGATGGCGTTGCGTGGTTGGACCGCCTAGGGCAGCGGCACCTGCGCGGGCTGCATCAGGTAGCCGATCAGGTCGCGGATGGCGTCGGGAGAAAGCTGGTCGAGCATCCCCTCCGGCATCGGCGACTGCTGCGTGACGGTCACCTCGTCGATATCCTCGGCGGCGATCACGTGGCGGTCGGTGGGCGTGACGAGCGTGAGTGTGCGGTCGTCGCGGGCCGTCACGAGGCCATTGAGCACGCGTCCGTCTGAGATCGCGACGATCGACATCCGGTAGTCGTGGTTCACCACCCCGCTGGGGTCGACGATGTTCTCGAGCAGGTAGTCGATGTTCGTGCGATTGCCGCCGGTGAGATCGGGGCCGATCGACTCGCCCGCGCCGAAGAGTTTGTGGCACCGGCCACAGGATTGGTCGTAGATCGCCCGGCCACGGGATGTGTCGGCCGCCGCCAGCACGGCCGGTTGCAACGATTCCTTGAGCGAGTCGATCCGCCGCCGCTTCTC
>CAYSPN010000777.1:0-1855 GCA_964432895.1 uncultured Candidatus Kuenenia sp. | reverse complement strand
TAGCCACGATCGGCGACGTGTTGTCGTCGATTCCACCAAGTGACCTTCTGGCCAGCACGCATGACCTGGCCGTGATCGATATCAAAGTCAGTTCCACGGCCGAGCGGGCCACGATCGAAGCCGCGGCCAATGCCGACGGTGTGCAGCGACTTATTGTCGAGATCTGGGATCCAGAGGACTCTCCTGCAGTCGTCGCGGTTGGGGATAAGACGGCCCATGCGGCACCAACTGAGGCTGGCGTGGAGGCGGGCCTTCGACGGGCCGAGCCCGTTGCCGTTGCGCTGCTAACCGAAACGTTGCGAATCGACATCGACCGGCTCGATGTGCTGCTGAATCTTGTGGGCGAACTTCTCGTGAATCGTGCCCGCTTCAGTCAGGTGCTTGACACGATAGGGCAGCTCTTTCAGAAATCGGTCCACTCGGATCGTCTGTCGCTGATTACCGACTCGCTGAATGGCGTCATTCACACACTCGATCATGGCGTGAACGTCGATCTGGCCGCCGTGTCGCAGGAGCTGACAAGCCAGCTTGAGGTGCTGAAGCACCAGACTCACACCTGGAACGAGGGCCGGAATACCTTCACCGATCTGGTGGCCGCTGTCGATCAGCTCACGCGGGTTTCCAAAAGCCTCCAGCAGGTGGTGCTCAGCACGCGGATGGTTCCCGTAGGACCGCTCTTCTCGCGTTTCAGGCGATCGGTCCGCGACATGGCCAATGAACTAGGCAAGAAGGTTTCTCTGGAGATATCGGGCGAGAAGACTGAACTCGACAAGCGGATCATCGACGAGTTGTGCGACCCGCTCAACCACCTCATCCGTAATTCGATCGATCATGGAATCGAATCAGCGGACACACGGATCCGCCACGGCAAGCCTGAGACGGCGACCGTGCGGATGACGGCTTCGCACCAAGGCAACAACGTGTTCATCACGGTCGAGGACGACGGCGGGGGAATCGATATCCGCCGCGTCAGGCAGACCGCGATCGATCGTGGCCTGCTCAGGCAGGATGAGGCGACGAATCTCGATGAGGCGGAAATCCTTAAGTTCATCTGGGAACCGGGTTTCAGTACGAAGTCAGCGGTATCGAACGTCTCTGGTCGCGGCGTGGGTATGGACATCGTCCGCACCAGGGTCAGACAGCTCAGCGGCTCTATCGAGGTGACGTCGATCCCGGGCGTCGGAACGACGTTCTCCATCCGCCTGCCGCTGACGCTCGCCATTACCCGCTGTATGCTCTTCCAGCTCCCGCAGGCGGTGTTCGCCGCGCCGATCGAGAATGTACGTGAAATAGTCCGACTCGCGGATCACCGGACGGTGAACGTGCATGGCCAGGAACTCTGCGACATCCGTGGCGAACTCCTGCCATTGTTCGGGATGGAGGACCTTTTTCACTGGAGTGGCGTTCGCAACGACTCGAGTGGTTGTAAAAACGTCGTCATCCTGCAGTCGCAAAACAGGGTGATCGGTCTCCGGGTCGACATGCTGCTCGGGGGCCAGGACATCGTCGTAAAGCCGTTGGACAGACATTACTCGCAGGTCCGCGGGCTCGGCGGGGCCAGTATCCTTGGTGACGGCACCGTCTGCCTGCTACTCGACGTGGCCACCTGCGTGGAATTGACGCAGCTTCAGAAGACGGTGAAGACAGGGTTCGCGGACGCCCTGCAGCGGCCGAGGTCGGCCTATACCGCACCGAATCCATGATGTCCCACCGACCTCGCGCCGCCGAGCGTCTGAGCGAACCTCTCGGGTTTCACCACGGTGCGGGCCGGGATCGGGCGTAGGATGACGTTCCGTCCTCGCAGCGCATCCGGTCTGAGCGGTAAGAAGACGTCGAGTATGGCTGACGACGGTGC
>CAYSPN010000776.1:0-2081 GCA_964432895.1 uncultured Candidatus Kuenenia sp. | reverse complement strand
CGAAGTGCGGCGGGCGGCCGCGGCGGGGCTCGACTGGCTGGCGAATCTCGCCAACCGCGACGGCGGCCTGCCCACATTCTGCCGCGGCTGGGGCCGGCTGCCGTTTGACACATCGTGCCCCGACATCACCGCGCATGCGATCCGGGCAGCCGAGTGCTGGTCGCCGTCTGCACACGCGGCAGATGGCATGAGCCCACACGAAGCTGTATCGCGGCGGCGGATGCTCACCTCCGCGCGGCGGTACCTTATGAACGCGCAGGCCGCAGACGGCTCCTGGTGTCCACTCTGGTTTGGCAACGAGCATCATGCCGCACAGGCAAACCCGACGTATGGCACGGCGCGGGTCGTGCTGGCCACGCTCGACCCGCGGGGCGCCGAATGGCTCCTCGCCTGCATGCGAGCCGACGGCGGCGTGGGCGGCGGTCCGGGACTGACGCCCACCATCGAGGAGACAGCTCTCACGGTCGAGGCACTGGCCCGCGTGGCAGCGGAGTCACGCGATGCCACGCTCCGCAGCCGCGCGACCAACGCCGTCGCCACCGGCGTGGCGTGGCTCATGGAACACACTGCCGCGGGCACTCATTTCCCCGCCGCCCCGATCGGCCTCTACTTCGCAAAACTCTGGTACGACGAAGAGCTCTATCCGCTCGCGTTCACAGTGGCTGCACTGGAACGGGCGGCGAAATTGCCCGACTAGGATTCGAACCTAGACAAAGGGAACCAAAATCCCTTGTGCTACCGTTACACCATCGGGCAGTGTCACCAATTTAGCATAGGCTCGCGACAAACGGTGAGGCACGGGGTTTCCGTCTCGGCGTCGCTCGCCGTGCGATTCACTCCCCAGCGAAACCTCGCTCGGCCAGCCAGCGGCGGCATTCCACGGTCCAGGGATGGAGCTTCGCCGGATCGTAGGGACGCACACCAAGGCCGATGCCGTGAGGCCCATTTTCATAGACGTGCAGCTCGAAGGGCCGCCCATGCCGGTCGAGGGCAGCGGCGAGGTCGAGCACCCCCGCCAGCTTCACCCCCTTGTCCTCGACGGTATGCCAGAGAAAAACCGGCGGCGTTTTCTCGTTCACGGCAAGTTCGCCGGAGAGTTCGCGAGCCAGGTTCTCGGATGGATTCTCACCAAGCAGGTTGCGTTTCGAGCCGGCGTGTGTGTTCGTCGGCAGCATACTGACCACCGGATAGCAGAGGATGCCAAGCGTCGGCCGCGACGCCTGCCTGTCGACGGCATCGGTGGCGGCCGGATCGCCGTCGTCGCCGTGCGTGAGCAACGTGATCGCGAGATGGCCACCGGCCGAACTGCCCATCACGCCCACCCGCACCGGATCGATGCCCAGCCGCGCATGCTCGGCCCGCACCAGCCGCATAGCCCGCGAGACGTCGCCGAGCATGACCGGATGCCGATACCCCTTGCTGCCAAGTCGATAGCGCAGCACGAAGGCGGCGATGCCTTGCGAGTTGAGCCAGCGGGCATAGTCGCTGCCCTCGTGGTCGGCCAGCCCGCCGTAGCCGCCACCGGGGCAGACCACCATCGCCGCCGTCGGCTGCTTCGCACCGGTTACCGGCCACCAGGCCACCACGGGGATGTCGTGGTCGGCGGTCCCGAGCGCCCCGGGCGCGTCGCCCGGCCAGAGCCGGATCGTTTCGGCGGCAGTGTCGGCAGCGACTGCACTGCCCGCTCTGAGCAGGAGAACGACCATCCACACAAGTAGAGTGTCCCGAATCGCCGTCGTGATGCCCATCGCAGTCTCTTTCTTCTGAAAACCTGGTGTTCTGAAAACCTGATGTGCTGAAAACCTGGTGTGCTGAAAACCTGGTGTGCTGAAAACCTGGTGTGCTGAAAACCTGGTGTGCTGAAAACCTGGTGTGCCGCGGCGTGTCAGCCGGTGGCCGTCCGCCGCATGAATTCGATGCTTTCGCGGGCGAGTCGTTCGGCGCCAGGCGTGTAGTCGAAGACCTCCACGCTCACCCATCCGGAATAGCCGATCTCCGTGAGGGCCTTGAAGATCGGCACGAAATCAACGTCGCCAAAGCCCGGTCCCTGGAGGTTCACGTCGTTGGCATGGAAGTGCTCG
>CAYSPN010000775.1:0-4997 GCA_964432895.1 uncultured Candidatus Kuenenia sp. | reverse complement strand
CTGACGATGACGCTGAGCACCGTCGTCTTGCCCACGCCGGCGGGGCCACAGAGGAGCGCGAGCGCCTTCGGCTGACCGGCCGCGTAGGCCAGCTTTGCCACTGCGGCCTCCTGAGAACCGGTGAGGTGAGGACGCTCCGCGGAGGGCTGGCGTGTGGCAGTTGATCGTGACATGGTGAGCACCTCTTCAAGCGACCCGGATGCCGCTCGTCACCGGAGGCACCATGGTGAGGACTTCTCCGAGCACTTTCAGCCCGACCGCCTCGAGTACCGCACCGCGGGACTCGCACGCCGGCTGATCGGCTCGACGAACGAGAATCACAGCGTGGCAGCCCAGACTCTGCCGCTCAAGCCATGCCCGTCGCAGCGGCCCTCCAGGAAACCAAATGCCCGCATCGACGAGCACGATGCTGCCACCGTCCCGCCCCGCCGATGTCAGTTCCAGCGGGGCGCGGTCGTGGCACTCCACGCGACGGCCACGGGCCGCGAGCGCACGGGCCAGGCACCCGACCAGCGTCGTGCGGCCTTCGCCACGGCGGGCGCCAGTGATGGCGATCACCTCAGCACCATCACGGTGGGCATCATCCACCCGTTGCGCGAGATGCGACCAGGCATGCGGCACGACCCGCAGCAGCCGGTCGACGAGCGTGCCCATTCCGTTATCGGTGATCGGCTCTGGCGTGATCGGCCTTGGCGTGATCGGCTCTGGCGTGATCGGCCTTGGGGCTATGTGCTCTGAATGGATGGCGGCGGTGACCGGCACCGGCGCTCGCCTTGGTGGCTGTCGACGCGCCTGGTCCGCATGCCAGAGGAAGGCGCGATCGACCGCGTCGAGCGTGTTGGTGGCGGGCGTCATGGCGTGACGCTCCTCGCCGCGCCGGCTGTCGCAGGCAGTTCCTGGGCCAGTCGTTCCGGCCGCTGCTGTCTGGCCGCCTCCAACCGCAACCGATCGTTCCGCCAGGCGGCAGTCCAGACGACGGCTGCCAAGGCCACGAGCGCCATGATGGACGGGGAGAACAATCGGGAAGGCCGAGACTGGCGGGCTGATCGAAGCCGCGGGGCAGGGGAGACGCTCTCCGCGTCATCCGTGTCAGCGGTGGCCGCAGGCTTCGGAGACGAAATCGGCGTCGGGGACTCTTCCGCCGGCCGCCGCGGCTCGGAAACCACCGCCGTAGCCACCCAGGCGGCCGGGCCAGGAAGTTCCGGAATGCAGGCTAAAATATCCATGGCCGCCACCCACCCTCGCCGTCCGATCCCCGGCTCAGCATCGTCGCTCGGCCACGGGCCCCTTGAACGGCGAACCGCGCCGCCGGACGCCGCCCCCATTGCGGCAAGGTCGGCAGGGCGGCCCCCCACACCGGTCTGCGCAGTACGCCCTATTGACCCAATCGCCTATCCTTCAAAGGCAAAGTATCATCGGACTGGGCAGAATATGCCGATCATGACCGATTCGAGACCAGGCCCACGGCCCCAGCCCACATTCCATTCCGTCCCCACCGAGTTACAAGACATCTGATGCCCCCTTCCAATCCGTCCGCCCGCGCCGATTCCCTCCACGCCCTCCTGGCCAACCGCATCGCCGTCCTCGACGGAGCGATGGGCACCATGGTGCATGCCCTGGGGCTCGACGAGCAGGGGTTTCGAGGGACGCCGTTCCGCGATCATCCCAAGGATCTGAAGAACTGCATCGACGTGCTCGTGCTCTCGCAGGGAGACGCAATCCGGGGCATCCATGCGGCCTACCTCGAGGCGGGCGCCGACATTGTCGAGACCAACACCTTTGGGGCGACGAGCCTGGCCCTTGCCGACTTTGGCCTGGCCGACCGCACCCGCGAAATGAACCTCGCCGCAGCCCGTCTGGCCCGGGAGGCTGCCGACGCCGCAACGGCCAAAACGCCCGACCGGCCTCGGTTCGTGGCGGGCTCGATCGGGCCCACCAACAAGCAGCTCTCGATCGCCGGCAACGTCGCTGATCCCGGCCACCGGGACGTCACGTTCGACCAGATGGTGGCCACCTACCGCGAGCAGATCGAGGCGTTGATCGAGGGAGGCGTTGATCTGCTCCTGGCAGAAACTGCTTTCGACACGCTGGTGCTCAAAAGCTGCCTCTATGCCATCGAGCAGGTGTTCAGCGACACGGGCATCCGGCTGCCGGTGATGGCGTCGTTCACCGTCTTCGAGGGGGGCCGCACACTCTCCGCACAGACTGTCGAGGCCTGCTGGACAAGCCTCAGCCACGTCGACCTCCTGAGCGTGGGTGTCAACTGCGCGCTCGGCCCCGAAAAGCTGCGGACACACCTGGCCGACCTGTCGCGGATCACCCCCCGGCTGGTCAGCTGCTATCCCAACGCCGGCCTTCCCAACGCCCTGGGCGGATTCGACGAAACGCCCGAGGCGATGGCCGCTGTGCTGGGTGAATTCGCAAGAGAGGGCTGGCTCAACATCATCGGCGGCTGCTGCGGTACGACGCCGGCTCACATCAAGGCAATCGCCGAGGCGGTTTCAAAGTATCCACCGCGGAAGCCTGCCGTGCCCACGCGACGGAGCCGCTATTCCGGCCTGGAGATGCTGGAGCTTCGCCCGGAGAGCAGCTTCACGGTGATCGGCGAACGAACCAACGTCACCGGCTCGCGGGCCTTCGCCCGGCTCATCAAGGAGGAACGCTACGAGGAGGCGCTGAGTGTTGCCCGACAGCAGGTCGAGAACGGCGCCAACATCATCGACGTCAACGTCGATGAGGGCATGCTCGACGGCCCGGCGGTGATGACGAAGTTCCTCACGCTCCTCTCCAGCGAGCCCGACGTCGCCCGCGTGCCCGTGATGGTCGACAGTTCCCGATTCGAGGTGCTCGAGGCGGGCCTCAAGTGCATCCAGGGCAAGGGCATCGTCAACTCGATCAGCCTCAAGGAGGGGGAGGAGACGTTCCTGCGTCACGCGCGGACGATCCGTCGCTACGGCGCCGCCGTGGTCGTGATGGCCTTCGATGAGGAGGGACAGGCCACCGACGTCGAGCGCCGCGTGGTCATCTGCAAACGAGCCTACAAACTCCTCACCGAGCAGGCTGGCTTCCTGCCCGAAGACATCATCTTCGATCCCAACATCCTCACGGTGGCCACTGGCATCGAGGAGCACAATCGCTACGCCCTGAACTTCATCGAGGCGACCCGCCAGATCAAGCAGGCGATGCCACTGGCGAAGGTGTCGGGCGGCGTCAGCAACATCTCCTTCTCCTTCCGCGGCAACGAGACGGTCCGCGAGGCGATGCACTCGGCGTTCCTCTACCACGCCATCCAGGCCGGCATGGACATGGGCATCGTCAACGCGGGCCAACTGGCGGTGTATCAGGACATCGACAAGGACTTGCTGGAACGCATCGAGGATGTGCTCTTCGACCGCCGCCCCGACGCCACCGACCGACTCATCGAATACGCCGAGACGGTGAAGAAGCGCGACCCGGCCGACACCGCAAAGGCTGATGCCTGGAGGAGCCTCGACGTCGAGGCCCGACTCTCTCATGCCCTCGTGAAGGGCCTGGCCGACCACGTCGAGGAAGACGTGGAGGACGCGCGGAAGCACTACACCACGAGCCTGGAGATCATCGAGGGCCCGTTGATGCGCGGCATGCAGACCGTGGGCGACCTCTTTGGCGAGGGGAAGATGTTCCTCCCGCAGGTGGTGAAGAGCGCCCGCGTGATGAAACGGGCGGTCAACCATCTCCTGCCCTACATGGAGGAGGAGCGGAAGGCGCAGGGAGCAGCGGCGGCGAAACGAGGCCGCGTGCTGATGGCCACCGTCAAGGGCGACGTGCACGACATCGGCAAGAACATTGTGGGCGTCGTGCTGGGATGCAATGGCTACGAGGTGATCGACCTGGGAGTGATGGTGCCCTGCGCGAAGATCATCGAGGAGGCGAAGTCACAGCAGGTCGACATCGTGGGGCTCAGCGGCCTGATCACGCCGAGCCTCGACGAGATGGTGCAGGTGGCTCAGGAGTTCGAGCACGAGGGACTGAAACTGCCCCTGCTGATCGGCGGCGCAACCACCTCGGCCCGGCACACGGCGGTGAAGATCGCCCCCAAATACACCGGGGACGTCATTCACGTCACCGACGCCTCGCGGGCCGCCGGCGTCGTCGAGAAGCTGCTCAATCCGAATTCACGGACGGCCTTTGCGCATGCCAACCGAGAGTCGCAGAAACGCGACGTCGAGAACTTCAAGCAGCGGCAGCAGACGAAGCTCGTGCCCTATGAAACCGCCTGCGCCAAACGCTGGACCACCGACTGGGCGACCACCACCATCGACACGCCCGAGTTCACCGGTGTCCGGCAACTCGAAAGCGTGCCGCTGGCCGATCTGGTGCCCTACATCGACTGGTCGCCGTTCTTCATGTCGTGGGAACTGAAGGGAAAGTATCCGGCGATCTTCGCCGACCCGGTCGTCGGCACCGAGGCGAAGAAACTCTTCGACGACGCGCAGCGGCTGCTCGAGCAGATGGTGCGGGACAAGTCGCTGGTGGCCCGCGGCGTCTACGGATTTTTCGCCGCCAACTCAGTCGGCGACGACATCGTGCTGTTCACCGACGACACGCGTTCCGCCGAAATCGGCCGCGTGCACACCCTCCGCCAGCAGTGGGAACGGAAGGGTCAGGACGTGTTTCACGCGCTCGCCGACTTCGTGGCGCCGCTGGAGAGCGGCCGCAAGGACTACCTCGGTGCGTTTGCCTGCACGGCCGGCCATGGCTGCGACGAACTCGCCCAGCGGTACGACCGCGAGCACGACGACTACTCCTCGATCCTCGTGAAGGCCCTGGCCGACCGGCTAGCCGAGGCGTTTGCGGAGTGGCTGCACGCGAAGGTTCGGCGGGAATGGGGCTATGGCCGTCAGGAGTCACTCTCGACCGACGACCTGATCGAGGAAAAATACCGGGGCATCCGGCCGGCGCCGGGCTATCCGGCCTGCCCGGACCACACGGAAAAGCAGGCAATCTTCAACTGGCTC
>CAYSPN010000774.1:0-1554 GCA_964432895.1 uncultured Candidatus Kuenenia sp. | reverse complement strand
GGCATGGGCACGGCCGAGATGAAGCAGATCGCGGCCTGGATTCTCCGCGTGCTCAAGTCGCCCAGTGACCAGCAGGTGATCGCGACGACGAAGGGCGACGTGGCCGAGTTGGCCGAGCAGTTTCCAGTGCCGGCAGCGAAGCTCGATGCGGCGGTGGAAGTGGCTGGCCGATGAGCGGCCAACGCACGCAACGACCGCACCCGAAGGTGGGCGACGCAGGCGGACGCGTGGTGCGGATCGGGCTGGTGCAGTCGGCCTGCACGACGGATCGCGACCACAACATCGCGCAGGCTCTCGCCGGCATCGCCGAGGCGGCCCGCGGCGGCGCGGAGGTCGTCTGCCTGCAGGAACTCTTCGCGGGGCAGTATCCCTGCCAGGCCGAAGACCACGGAAAGTTCACCGAGGCTGAAGTCGTGCCCGGGCCGCTCACCGAGCGGCTGGCCGCGACGGCACGCGAGCATGATGTCGTGCTGGTGGGAAGCGTGTTCGAACGGCGGTCGCACGGCCTGTTCCACAACACGGCCGTAATCTTCGACCGCGACGGCTCGACCGCGGGCCTCTACCGCAAGATGCACATCCCCGACGATCCGCACTACTACGAAAAGTTTTATTTCGCGCCGGGCGACACCGGATTCATGTCGGTGCCGACCAGCCGGCTGCAGGTCGGGCCGCTCGTCTGCTGGGATCAGTGGTATCCGGAGGCCGCGCGGCTCACGGCCATGGCCGGCGCGGAGGTGCTCTTCTATCCCACCGCGATCGGCTGGCTCGACGGCGAGGAATCGCTGCATCGCGAACAGTATGAGTCGTGGGACACGATGCTCAGAAGCCACGCGATCGCCAACGGCGTGTTCGTGGTGGCAGTGAACCGCACGGGCCGCGAGGGACCCTTGCGGTTCTGGGGCGCGAGCGTCGTCTATGCGCCCAACGGCGACCGGCTTGTGACAGCGGGCCACGAGACCCCCGAGACAATCGTCGTGGAGTGCGACCTCACCCGGATCGAGTGGTCGCGGACCCGCTGGCCCTTCTTTCGCGACCGCCGCATCGACGCCTACGGCAGCCTGCTGAAGCGTTGGGGGAGCTAGCCGTGGTGAACGCAGACGGCTATCGGCTGCCGGCGGAGTGGGAGCCGCACGTGGCCACGTGGATCGCCTGGCCCCACCGGCGGGCGACGTTTCTGGGAGACTTCGCCGTCATTCCGGAGTTCTTTGCGCGGTTCATCCGGCTGTTGGCCCCGTGGGAGCCGGTGAAGGTGATCGCGACGGGAGCGGCACTGGCCGACGCGCGGGATCGGCTCCGCGGCGTGGCTCATGTGGAGTGCATCGACATTCCTACCAATGACTCGTGGCTTCGCGATACTGGCCCCGTGTTTCTCACGCCGCGTCAGCAGGGGATGAAAGGGCAGGGGACCAGCAGGCCATTGGCCGTCTGCTGGGAGTGGAACGCGTGGGGGGGGAAATATCCGCCCTGGGATCTCGACGCCAAGGTGTCGCGGGCCATCGCGAGCCGTCTGGGCATGACGGTCGTGTCGCCCGGCGTCGTACTCGAAGGGGGCGC
>CAYSPN010000773.1:0-2144 GCA_964432895.1 uncultured Candidatus Kuenenia sp. | reverse complement strand
GCGGGGTCGACCACCACCACCCACCGGGGGCGGCAGGCCTGCGCCTGTTCGAGGAGCCGCCGCGTGCTGCGATGCGCGGCCAGCAAAAACGGCGAAAACCGCTCCGGAGACGCGGCGATCACGTCCAGCGTGCTCGTGCCGATGCTTCCCGTGGATCCAAGGACGGCGACACGGAGCGGTTCGGAACGTTGCCCGCCGACCACGGCTCGGACGTCGGGAGCCGCGCTGCAGTGTGATGAAGGCATGGCAACAGGGGCACAACACGATGGGGAACCCCAAGAAGTGTAGAAGTTTAGCGTGGAAACTTCCACTTTTGCCTGCGTTTGTCGCCAGGTTTTTTCCGGCATAGGATGTCAGGCGGTTCGATCCGCGCATTCCGCGACAGCATGTTTGAAAGGGATTTCCTCGCCCATGGCCAAGAAACGCGACTCCGCCAAGCGTCCCGCAGAACGCCGGCCAAATATGGGAGGCTCCAACCTGCTCTGGTCGCTGATCGCGGCGGGTGTCGCCGGCTTGTTTGCCATGAGCCTGATCGGCGCCACGCCAGAAATCGAACTGTCCTACAGCGACCTGGAACGGCTGATTCAAGCGTCAGGGAAGCAGGCGTCGGGGAAGCAGGCGTCAGGGCCGTCTCAGGCTGGCGACCGCATCGACGAAGACTCCATCGAATGGGTTGAGGTCTCCCATCCCGGGACCGACGGTCGCCAGACGGCCCGCTACGGTGACCTCCGTGATGTCGTGATCGGAGCCTTCCAAGTATCGGGCACGGTGAGGGACCATTCCGCGGCCGACGCCGCGAGGCCGCGGGCAGAACCGTCCCCGGCCGCACAGGCTGCAAAACGCCTCGGTTCTGCCGAAGGCCCCGGCACCGTCAGGCGATTCCACACGGCGAAACTGCCGAGCGAAAACTCGGAGAGCCAACTCATGCGTCAGCTCTCGGAGCACGGTGTTCCGTTCCGCTACGAAGAAGCGCCAAGCCCATGGCGGAACTGGCTGCCGATGCTCTTCCTGACGAGTCTGTTCGGCCTCGTCTTCTTCATGATGATGCGCCGAATCGGCGGTGCTGGAAGCCCGATGGCCTTCGGGCGCAGCCGCGGCAAGATGTATGCGCAGGAGGATCTCGGAATCACCTTCGACGACATCGCGGGCATCGACGAAGCGGTTGAGGAACTGCGGGAAGTGGTGGAGTTCCTGCGCAACTCGGAAAAATACCAGGTGCTCGGCGGCCACATCCCCAAGGGCGTGCTGCTGGTCGGCCCGCCAGGCACGGGGAAGACGCTCCTGGCCAAGGCGATCGCCGGCGAGGCAGGGGTGCCATTCTTCGGTCTATCGGGCAGCGACTTCGTGGAGATGTTTGTGGGCGTGGGGGCCGCGCGGGTTCGCGACATGTTCCAGCAGGCGGCCGCGAAAGCACCCTGCATCATCTTCATTGACGAACTCGACGCGCTTGGCAAGACCCGCGGCTCGAGCGTGGTCGGCGGCCACGACGAACGGGAACAGACGCTGAACGCCCTGCTCGTCGAGATGGACGGCTTCGGCAGCAACTCGGGCGTGATCGTGCTCGCAGCGACCAATCGGCCTGAAACACTCGATCCGGCACTGCTTCGGCCCGGCCGATTCGACCGACACGTGCTCGTTGACCGGCCCGACGTCCGCGGCCGCGAGGCGATCCTACGGGTGCACGTTGCCAACGTGAAGCTCGATCCTGCGGTCAATCTCGAACAGATCGCCCGGATCACGTCGGGCTTCGTGGGCGCCGATCTCGCCAATCTCGTCAACGAGGCGGCACTGCTCGCGGCCCGCAACAACAAGACCTCTGTCGGCATGCAGGAGTTCAACGAGGGTGTCGAGCGGGTGACGGCGGGGCTCGAGAAGAAGAAGCGGGTCATCCACGAGGACGAGAAAAAACGCGTCGCCTACCACGAGGCGGCCCACGCACTGGTTGCCTTCTCGCTGCCCAACACCGATCCAGTCCACAAGGTGTCGATCATCCCCCGCGGGCTGGCGGCACTGGGCTACACGATGCAGCGGCCGGAGGACGACCGCTACCTGCTCACGCAGTCAGAACTGGAGAGCCGCATCGAGGTGCTGCTCGCGGGCACCATCGCCGAGGAGATGGTCTATTCAGACGTCTCGACCGGCGC
>CAYSPN010000772.1:0-3161 GCA_964432895.1 uncultured Candidatus Kuenenia sp. | reverse complement strand
CTCTCCAACGGCCAGCGGGGAGACGCCTGGGCCACGCTCGCCCTCATCCTCGACGCCGAGGGCCGCAAGACCGACGCCGCCGACGCGTTGGCCAAGGCATTGGAGCTCGAACCCGGGCTTTCCGATCCCGATACAAAAGTGAAGTCGCTGGCGATGGAGCGGCCGATGGCGAAGGAACTCAAGCGGCTCCTCGGCACGACCAAAGTCGGCTGGCCACAGCGGTGAAAAACAGGATACTGTCGGCATGGCACGCAGCCGCCCAACACCGCCACAGTCCCACGAGTCCGTCCCTTCCGCCACGGAAGCTGGCCGCTGGCGCGACTTCCTGCTTCATGCCGCGATCATCGTGCTGGCGGGCCTGTGGATCTATTCGCCGTCCTACCACGGTGACTGGCTCTGGGACGACGACCAACTGCTCACGGCCAACCCGGTCGTGCAATCGGGTTCGCTCCAGGGGCTCAGCAAGCTCTGGTTCAACCCCGACGGCGCCGACTTTTTCCCGCTCTCCTACACCGCGCTATGGGCACAGTGGCCCTTCTTCAAGAACCAGCCCACCGGCTACCACGTCACCACCATCGTGCTGCATCTGATCGGCAGCCTGCTGCTCTGGGCCTTGCTCGACCGCATGCGGATTCCAGGCGCGTGGCTGAGCGGCCTGATCTTCGCCATCCATCCGGTCGCCGTGGAGTCGGTGGCCTGGGTGTCGGAAACGAAGAACACCCTCTCGCTGCCCCTGTTTCTGCTCTCCTGTCTCTGCTGGGTCGTGCAGGATGACGAACACGAAGGCCCCCGCCGAACGCGGTTCTACGTGCTCTCGATCGTGTTTTTCCTGCTGGCGATGCTGGCGAAGACGTCGATGGTGGGATTGCCGGTCCTCCTGCTGCTTCACGCCTGGTGGAAACGCGGCACGGTCACGGTGCAGGACCTCATCCGGACCTCCCCCTTCTTCCTGATCTCGCTCGTGCTCGGCCTCATCACGATCCAGTATCAGCACGGCCGGGCCATCGGCGCGGAGAAGATCCTCGTCGGCGGCGTGGCCTCGCGGATCGCCACCGCGGGCATGGCGATTCTCTTCTACCTCAAGCAGATCATCTTGCCGGTGAACCTGCTGCCGATCTACCCGCGGTGGGAGGTCGATCCGCCCAAGGTCTGGCAATTTTTGGCCTGGCCGGTGGTCGGCGCCGCGGCCGCGTGGATCTGGTCCAACCGCGGCACCGCCGACCGCCCAGGCTGGGGCCGGCATGCCCTCTTCGGCCTCGGCTTCTTCCTGCTGATGGTGCTGCCCGTGCTCGGCTTCGTCACCATCTCCTACATGCGGATCACGTGGGTGGCCGACCATTTCATCTACCTGCCGATGATCGGCGTGATCGCTCTGATCGGCGCCGCGGCAACGCGGTGGTACGACCGGTCGACGGCGTCGGCGCAGCCGCTGATCCTCGCCGGCGGGGCCATCGCTCTGGCCACCTGCGGGCTGCTCGCTTTTCGCTATGCGAATGCCTGGGCCAGCGAGGACGCCCT
Source organism: uncultured Candidatus Kuenenia sp. (assembly GCA_964432895.1). Classification (GTDB taxonomy): domain Bacteria; phylum Planctomycetota; class Planctomycetia; order Pirellulales; family UBA1268; genus CAMCQY01. The sequence continues at coordinate 1,643 of CAYSPN010000772.1, read as the reverse complement.
CTGGACGCACACGCTCAAGACCAACCACGACGCCTGGCAGGCGCACAATCGCCTCGGCGCGAAAAAGTTTTCCCGGGGCGACATCGAGGGCGGCTACTATCACTTCATGCGGTCCACCAGGCTCCGGCCCGACCTGGGCGAAACGCACAACAACCTCGGCTCTGCCCTCTCGGCCAAGGGCCGTCTCGACGAGGCAATCAAGGAATTTGCCCAGGCGTGCCAACTCACCCCCCACGTGCCGGCGATGCGGGTGAATCTCGCCAACGCGCTGTTCCAGGCAGGCCGCTTCGCCGAAGCCAGCGACGCGTTCCGCTTTCTGCTCGAGAAGGAGCCGAACAATCCAGCGCTCCTCAATAACTATGCCGTCACCCTCTATCGGCAAGGCAACAAGGAGGCGGCCGTCCTGCATTTCCGCAAGGCGCTCGAGATCAACCCCACCATGAAGGATGCCCGCGACGGCCTGGCGGTCGCACTCGGCGAGCAGCCAGCCGCGCCGGCGCCAGGGCCAGCGGCCGCACCGCCGGCATCGCCCCAGCAGACTCCGTCGCTGCCGGCGCAATCGACGCTCGGCCCCCCGCCGTTCTCATCGCCGACCCCCACGGGCAAGGCCTTCGATCCGCTCGGCATCCAGGGCAAGTGAGGCTCGGCCGAAACGCGATTCCCTTGCTTGCGCTGCGGGCTTGGATGAAGGGCGGGCTCGCCACCCGGCTCCCATGAAAGCCCGAAGCGCTAGCGAGTGGAATCCGCGGCCCAGTCTCCCAGGCCACCCGCATTCCCTTGCTTGCGCTGCGGGCTTGGATGAAGGGCGGGCTCGCCACCCGGCTCCCATGGAAGCCCGAAGCGCAAGCGAGAGGAATCCGCGGCCCAGTCTGCCAGGCCACCCGCATTCCCTTGCTTGCGCTGCGGGCTTGGATGAAGGGTGGGTTCCTCGCGGCACGCTGCGTGAGGTCTCGTCACCCCAGCCATGTCTTCCGGGCGAGCCGCAGCAGTTCGCCGATACTCCGTCGGCTCTCGGCGAAATCTGCCTTGCTCGAGCCGCGCTGCCGGTCGGTGAACGTGATGGGCACTTCCGCAAGCAAGCCGCCGGCCCTGTGCACCCTCCAGAGCAAGTCTTCCTGGAACGCATAGCCTTGTGCGAACGGCCCGGCCAACCGGTCGAAGATTGCCAGTCGCACCGCCCGAAATCCGCTCGACGCATCGCGGATCGGCACCCACAGCACCCAGCGCGTGAACCAGCCGACCAGCCGGCTCGCCGCATGACGCGAAAGGGGCCAGCCCACGGTTTGTCCACCCGGCACCCGCCGTGAGCCCACCACCACATCAGCTGCTTTTCCCCCCACGGGTTCGAGCGCCGCCAAGAGCCGCGGGATATCCTCGGGATCGTGACTGAAGTCGGCGTCCATATTGACCGCCACCTGAAACCCCCGCCGGCGGCCGAGTGCGAAGCCCTCAAGAATCGCCGTGCCCAGACCGCGCCGGCCGCGCCGCACCAGGACATGGAGCCGCGGCTGCTGCTGCGCGAGGTCGAGGGCGAGTTGCCCCGTGCCATCGGGCGAGTCGTCGTCGACGATCAAGAGCTGCAGTTCGGACGAGACCGCCAGCACGCGGTCGATCAACGCCGCGACGTTCTCTCGCTCGTTGTA
>CAYSPN010000771.1:0-1740 GCA_964432895.1 uncultured Candidatus Kuenenia sp. | reverse complement strand
GACTGGTGGTGCTTCACGCGGCGGTCGATGCTCGTCGCCTCGAAGAGCCCGATCAGGATCGGGAAGGTGCGGTCGCCCTCGACCTCCTTCAGGTAGACCACCTGCTGGTCGTTGATCTCGCTGATGATGATCCGCGAGAGTTCCATCTGGACGCTCATGATTCGGTCTCCGGCTGTGCGGGCCACATGAAGAGGGATCTGGCAATGACGCATCCGACCGACTGCGTCCGACCACCACGTTCAAGAGTACCCGAAACTGAAGGGCATTTCACGCTCGCCCGAGGGCAGAGGCCCGGTCAGCACCAGCAACCGGAAGTTGCCCGGGAAACACGAACAGAATGTTCATGATTTCCGTGCAGTCAGTTCGGCGAGCGTGGCGATGCCCTTGGCGAGCTTCGCCTCCAGTTCGGCCAGTTGCTCCCGCTCCTTGGCCACCACGGCCGGCGGGGCCTTGGCCGCGAATTTCTCGTCGGCGAGCTTCGCCTGTTTCGCCGCGATGAAGCCGGCAGTCTTCTCGTTTTCCTTCGTGAGCCGCGTGATCTCAGCCCCCACGTCGATCAGGTCGGCGAGATCAACGAATAGATCGCAGCCCATCGCCGACGCCGTCGCGGCCCCGGGGGCTCCAGCCGCTTCGGGGCCGGCTGCCGTGATCTCCACCGTCGCCATCGACTCGATCGCCGCCTGCATCGGCTGGAGCAGGTCGCACGTCTCCATCGGCCCACGGATCGCCACCTTTACTTTCGTCCGCGGCGGCACGTTCTGCCGTGACCGGATTTCACGGATCGCGGCCACCACTCCTAGGAACGTGCCAAATTGCTTCTCCGTGCGGTCGTCGATCCACTCCGCAGGCGGCGCTGGCCAGCGGGCCACCATGATCGACGGCGCGAGGTCGCCCTCGTCCCACGGCATCCGCCGACGTCCCGCGGCCTCGCGGAGATGCTGCCAGATCTCCTCCGTGACGAAGGGCATGATCGGATGGAGCAGCCGGAGGATCGTGTCGAGGCCGAGCAGCAGCATCGATTGTGCTTGCGTTCGCAGGGCCGGATCAGCCAGTCGCGACTTGCAGAGTTCGAGATACGCACTGCAGAACTCGTCCCAGGCAAACGCATAAAGGATCCTCGCGGCCTCGGCAAACTTGTATTCGTCGATAGCCCTGGTCGCGTCGCGAGTCACGCTGGCCAGCCGGCTGGCAAGCCAACGGTCCTCCAGAGCGGCAAAGCTGCCACACCCGCCCGACAGATCCTGCCCCTGGAAGTCTTCCAGGTTCATGAGTACGAACCGGGTGGCGTTCCAGAGCTTGTTGGAAAAATTTCGGCCCGACTCAAACCGTTCACTCAGCGCGGGACCGCGGGGCAGGGCGAGATCGGCGTGGCTGCTCGCCCACTGCGTACGGAACGCCGCTTTGCACTTCGGGCATTCGATCCGCGGCAGCATCCGGTTCTGCACGGTCTGCTCGATCCTCGCCGCGCACGACGGGCACTGAAACTCCACCGGCATCCGCACGTCCTGCGTCTCGGTCGCCATGCTCACCATGCCAAACCGCAGCGCGTCGGCACCGAGGGCCTCGATCACGTCGAGCGGATCGACGCCGTTCCCCTTGCTCTTGCTCATCGTCTCGCCGTAGCGGTCGAGGATCTTGGGATGGATCGCGACGTCCCTGAAGGGAATTTTCCCGGTATCAAAAAGCCCCATGATCACCATCCGGGCGACCCAGAGCGTGATGATGTCGCGGCTGGTGACG
>CAYSPN010000770.1:0-7013 GCA_964432895.1 uncultured Candidatus Kuenenia sp. | reverse complement strand
AGGAGATCTCGGATCGGGTGACCGTGAAATTCCTGGACGACGAGGCGGCCGATGGCAGCGGGCCGGGCGGCAGGGGGCTGCCGTCCTATCGCCTGGAGCCGGAGCACGGCCAGCCGTGGCGATCGCGGTACGACGGCAAGGCCAACGAGATCATCATCAATTCGGCACACCGCGATTTCCTGGCCAGCAAATCCTCGGTCGGCAAGCATCGGCGATATATCGGCAAGCTCTACGCCAAGGAAGTGGTGCTCAGCAACTTCCCGCACGAGTCTCCCGCGCAGGCACTCGAGCGTCTGATCGAGGTCACGCTGCGGACCGAAGACGCGCTGTAAGCCAGCGGGATGCGGCGAACCCGGCCGCCAGGCCGATCGCGCCGCCGATGAGATCGCAGACCCAGTCGTTTGCATCGGCCAACCGACCGAACAATGGCTGGGTCACTTCGTCCACGGCTCCCCAGGCGGCGATCAGGACAAAGAGTGTGATTGCAGCGGTCGATATGGGCCGCCACCGGCCGCCATAGGCGAGGGCCGCGAGCAGGCCGAGCACCCCGTAGGCTGCCATGTGCAGCAGTTTGTCGGGATCGAGCAGGCCGTAGTCGGCGGCCCGCACGATGAACTGCACGTCGCGAGCGGGCGCATGCGTGGCGATCAGGAGGAAGAGCCCATACGCCCAGAAGCAGAAGGTGAAGGCCGTGCGGACGTGGCGGGGAAGGGGCATGACGCGGGGTCGGCGGTGCAACCGTGTGCCGAGTTCCTGAGCCGGCCATGGCGGTGTCGTGCGATCAGGACACGGGGCCAGCGTCTCGCCACAGCCTAGTGGAAAACCGGGCCGGTCAGCGATGAACCCCTCTTTCAGCTGAAGGATTCCGGCGGAATCAACGGGAAAGGAGCCGATCGAGCACCGGCTTGAGCTTCGTGGCATAGAGCTCGTAGCCCCCCTCCTGCGTGAGGTGGATCGTGTCAGGCGAGAAGAGATTCTTCTTGAGCGTGCCGTCGGCATTCACGAAGTCGGCTGTGAGATCGAGCAGGTGCACCATCGGGTCGGCGTCGAGCGAGAGCCCGTCGAGGGCGGCGTTGATCTTCTTGATGTCCTCGTAGAAGGCGTTGCCCGGGGCATGGGCCGGGAGCACCTTGACGACGACGACCGGGGACTTTGGAAACTTCTCGCGCAGGTTGTCGGCACAGGCCTTGATCCCCTTGGCCGCCGGCTCGATCCCCGTCTCGGGCGTGAAGAAGCAGTTGTTGTTGCCGATCATGAGCACGCACAGCTTCGGCTCGAGGCCATCGACGCCGCCGTGGTCGAGCCGCCAGAGCACGTTTTGTGTCTTATCGCCACCGATGCCGATGTTGACAGTCTTCAGTGTCCCGAAGTGCTTCTGCCAGGCGGCGCCCCACTGCATCGTGATCGAGTCACCGACGAGCAGCACGTCGATCGGTCCCTTGTGTGCCTGCGCCACCTTGACCAGATTCGCGTGGGTGTCGAGCCAGGTGCGGCCGCTCCAGAAGCCGGCGGAGGGCACGACGGGCCAGAGTTCCGGCTTGTGCTGTGTGATCTCAGCGCCGGGGCGGCGCTCGTACTCGGGCTTGAGCACGTAGGCCTCCTCCTCGGCTGAGAGAGGCCAGCCGGTCTTCTGTGGCTCGGGCGTGGCGTAGGCATAGTCGAGGGCAACCGCGTGCTGAAGACGGAGTGCTGCGGCGAGCACAAAGCAGATGATCGATGTTTTCGGCAGGTGTGTGCGCATGATGGAAAATCCTCTGGTGAAAGCGGCGGTCGTGGTGGCCTATGGCACGAGTTCGAGCGTGAGGGTCGCCTCCCTGGCTTTGGCATCGATCGGAGCCTTCAGGCCAGAGGTCTTCGGCGACATGTACCTCTCTGGCACGAGTCGCTGTGGCGGAATCAGTGCCCCGGTAGCCTCATCGACCCTCTCCGGCTGGGCGTCGGCGGTCACCGCTACCGCGTAGTCCGCCGGGACGAGGTGCGTGGCGAACGAGCCGCCCGACACCCTGGTCGCTGACGATTGGCCACGATCCGCGGTCGAGAAGTGCACGGTGCCAGTGGGGAGCGGTTTGCCGCCGAGCGTGACCGAGCCGGAGACCGGAATCGTGCCCGGGGGACCGCTCTTGCCGCAGCCGACGAACAGCAGGCACGCCACGACGACGGGCCATGTGATGCGAGGTGACCGCACGATTGTGGTCATGGCAGGTCCGCCTGCTTCCCGTCAGCGCGGCCACCCAGAGAGTTGTAGAGGGTGAAATCGATGTTCGCATTGAGATATGCCACTGAGCCGTCGCCCAGGCAGACGTAGGCACCGTCGCCCGGGTGGTAGCTGGCGGCGAACCGCAGGTTCGTCGTGTTGCTGGCGGCGGCATTCACGTCGATCGATGTGCTGTTGATCCGCCCCTGGGTCGAGACTCCGTAATACTGGGCCCCCGAGATGCTGCCAAACTGCGAGAGATCGGCCTTGCGTTCCGCGAGCATGATCGTCTTCGAGAGGCCGTCGCTGACGTCCTTCATCTTGCACTGGAAAAGGCTCTGGACACCGAACATGCCGGGGTTCATCGATGCCTCTGGATAGGCTCCCATGTTCGCATTGCCACAGCCGGGGATGTTGACGTAGGCCGAGCAGAAGCTTGGCTCGGTTCCGCCACCGGCGGCCGTGCAGTCGTTGAGCATGGAGCCGAGTCGTTGCGGGCCGCACATGGGGGCGTAACAGCAGGGGCTCGTCTTGTACCCAGCTCCTCCGTAGGAAAAGCCAGAGGTGCCACTGGCGATCGTGGGCAGGAGTGTCGCCGACGACGGGTTGCTCGGGCAGAGCTGCACGGGGAAACGCAGGCCGCTGAAAATCGACCGGTTCGTGACACCGCTGGAGCCGACGGTGAGGCTGTTGAGGGACAGCTTCAGATCGATCCTGTTGTAGATGTCGGTGAACTCGGCGAAGGGCATGATGTCGACGTTGAAATTCTTGAACGGACTTGGAATTCCGCCGTTGAAGCCGCTGTTGCACGCGGCGCCCGATACCGCCACCGACGTCGACGGCAGCTTGCCCTTGGCGTCGGCGTAGTTGATCATCGCCAGCCCCATCTGCTTCATGTTGTTGGAGCAGGCACTCATGCGTGCTGCCTCGCGTGCTGCCTGCACCGCCGGTAGGAGTAGTCCCACCAGCGTGCCGATGATGGCGATGACGACGAGCAGTTCGACGAGCGTGAAGCCACGCTTGACGACAGCACGATCCAAGCTTGATCTCATGAGACACCCCTTCAAAGCCAGAGAGACAAAAATGAATTAACCCACCGGTTACTCTAGCGAGGCACGGGTCGCGGTGCCTGTCATATCTTTGATGGCAGTGCTGCCCCGAGGCGTGGGGGGCGGTCGCAGGAGGTCGCCTATGCCGGATTACGAGCGGCCACTCTTCTTTGGATCGCCGCCCCCCCTCGACCAGGCTACGACCTCGCGCCGGCTCGACACGTGGAGCTTCTTGTAAATGCGATTGACGTAGGTGGAGACCGTGCCGATCGAAAGTCCCAGCTGCACTGCGATCTCCTTGTAGGAATAGCCCTCGACCAGGAATTCCAGCACCTGCTGCTCCCGCGGCGCGAGCATCGAGTCGGAGGGCGTCGCCTCCGGTCGGTCTTCGGCGTGCGGCCCGACCTGCCGTTCTGGCCGCGTCTGCGGTCCGCGCCGCTCATTCATGGCCCGGAAGGCCGCGATCACTTTCCTGGCCACCGCCCGGCTCATCGGCACGCCACCCTCGCGGATCTCCCGGATCGCCTCCACGAGCTTCTGCGCCGTCACCGGTTTGACGAGATAGCCGTGGGCCCCGGCGGTGATCGCCCGAAACGCCGTGTCGGGGTCTTGATAGGCCGTCACCATCAGGATCTGCGTGTCGGGGAGCCGGCCTGAGAGTTCGGCCACGCAGTCGACGCCGTTGCCGTCGGGCAGGTTCACGTCCATCAGGATGACATCGGGCGCGAGCGCTGGAATCCGCCTCACCGCCTCTGCCATGGTCGCGCAGACACCCACGAGCCGGCAGCCCTCCGCCGCCGTGATCACTCGCTCGAAACTCCGCCGCAGGTGGGCGTCGTCCTCGACCACGGCCACACCAATGGTGCGCGTCATCATGATGGGCCTCTCAGTGGCAGGACAGCGGGAAGGGGAAGTGTGAACCGCACGGTGGTGCCACGGCCGATGCCCGTGTCGATCGCAAAATGGCCGCCGATTTCCTCCATCCGCCGCCGCATGTTGGTCATACCCGAGCGGTCGGGCGTAGCCTTCGGGTCGTGGGGATCGAAGCCTTTTCCGTTGTCGGCGATCACGATCTCGAGGAGCCCGTCGGTGAGCGTGAGCGCGATGGTCATCGTGGTGCATCCGGAGTGCTTGATGGCGTTGTTTTCCGCTTCGCGAGCCGCGAGAAACAGGCTGTGACGGATCGTGCCGTCGAGCGGCACAGCCGGCAGATCCTCCGGAATCTGAAACCGCATGGCGATGCCGGCGGCGTCGAGGAACTGCTCGGTCGACTGCACGAGATAGGCTGCGAAGCGGTCGAGCGTGTCGTGGGCGGGATTGACCGCCCAGACGATCGCATCGACGCTACGGACCAAGTCGGCGGCGATCTGCCAGATGCCGCCGGCCAGATGCACGACCTCGGGTCGGGCGATGCCATCGACCTCGCTCCGAACCGTGTCGGCCCGCATGGCGATCTCGGTGAGCTTGGCGCCGATCTCGTCGTGCAGGTCGCGGGCGATGCGGGAGCGTTCGCGTTCGAGGGCATGGCTCCGTTCCAGTTCCTTCAGCCGCCGCGCGAGCCGGCGGGTGGCGATGGCCCGGCCGGCGAGCAGCAGTCCGGCGGCGGCCACGGCGGCCGCCGCCACCCAGACGTCGCGGCGCATGTGCCACGGCGGCACCACGACCACCGACAGGCTCGCCTCGTCCCCGGTCGCCTCGCCGCCGGCCGTGAAGGTGGCCACGCGAAACCAGTAGGTGCCGGCGGTCAGCGCTGGATAGCCCGCCGATGCCGTCCCGCCGATGCCGAAGCTATAGGCTGCGGTCCACGAGGCCGTCACCCGGTCGCCTGGCCGCACCTCGATCTCATTGGGTTTGGCGGTCGACCAGTTGCCAAACCGGGTCGGGTCGTCATCGACGATCACCAGGACCGGATGCGGGGCGGGACCGCGCCGCGTCCGTACCAGGCTCATGTCGGGCCGGGTGCCAGGCCGGATCCAGCCCCGGGGGTTGGTGCGGCCAGACCGGGCCTCCTCGTCCACCTCCAGCGGCGTGAGCGGGCGAGCATCCGCCGGTTCACCGGCGCGGTCGACCCGCAGGATGACATCGTCGATGGCGATCGAGCCCACGACCTGCTCGGCGTTGTGCGAGAGGATGGAGAAGACGACGCCTGTGGCGCCTGGGGGGGCGACGGCCGACAGTTCCTGCGGCACGAAGTCGGAGGCCTCAGGCAGACCGGTCCAGCCCGGCGATTCTCCCGGAAAAAGAGCCTGTTCGCCCCCGATCATGGCCCCGTCAGCAGCCACGAACTGCAGGAGCGCACGGCCGCTGGCGGGCAGATCCCGCCAGGCGGTGTCGGCGCCATCGAGCCGAAAGCGCAGCCGCGTGCCGGGCCGCCGGCCAGGAGAGGTCTCAGGGGCACTCGCTCGGTTCGGCACCGGCTCAGACTTGAAAAGAAACCGCAGCTGCCGGGTGGTCGTCGGAACGCGGACGACGACAGGCTCCCCTCCGGCTGCGGATGCCGGGAGCGGCCCCTCACGGCCGTCCACCACGACGGCAGTGATCTCGACGCCGGCATGTCCGCGGCCAGACGGGAGCCATGCGGCGGCAAGCACCAGCCACATTCCAAATAGCTGGGCCGACCGGAAGTTCCCTCGCGCGGGCTGCGAAATGCGGCTGATTCCCATGCCCAACCCCGTCGGTGCCCCGAGTCGTGTAGCGATTTTTGTGACACGCGTCCGGGGACGGCCCGCGCTACACTTCAAAGTTGAGTCTAAGTGGCGCGCTCGAGAACACAAACGCCGTTCGCCATGACGACGACCACACCGGCTTCATCAAGCCTTCTGAAAACTCGAAGCATTCTGACACCAGGAAAGCCTCCGCGGACCACGACGCATCATCGGAACGCGAACCATCCTCGGAAAGAACGCAGCCATGTCGCCCACCCATGCTTCCATTCCTCGCCGTGCGGTCCTGCGGGCTGCCGGCGCCGCATTGGCTTTGCCGCTCCTCGACGGCATGGTGCCCGCCTTTCGGCTGTCGGCCCGCGCACGGGCACTCGCCGCAGCGGTCACGTCGCCACCCCAGCGGCTCTTCGCCATCCATGTGCCGCTCGGGATGATGCCACAGTTTTTCTTTCCGGCCAAGCCGGCTGCTACTGCCGCGACGGCTGCCATCCCATCGAGCCCCTACCTCGACCTGCTCGCCGACCAGCGGGGGAAGTTCACCGTCTTCTCAGGGCTCTCGCATCCCGATGTGGACGGCAACCACCATGCCGGCCAGTGCTTCCTCACAGGTGCCCCGCATCCCGGCCAGCCGAGCTTCCGCAATCGGATGTCGCTCGATCAGATCGCCGCCGAGTCCCTCGGCCTCGATACCCGCTTCCCCTTCCTTGCACTCTCCGTGGAGCAGGGGCACCACTATTCAAACACGCTGGCTGTGTCGCGGGCTGGCGTCGACATTCCTGCCGAGACGAGCCCCAGTCGGCTCTTCCGCAGCCTCTTCGTGGCGGGCACGCCTGAGGAGAAGGCGGCGACGCTGCGGCGGATCAAGGCCGGCGGCAGTGTGCTCGACCTTGTGCTCGACAAGGCCGGGAAACTCGAACGGGCGGTCGGGCCAGAGGACCGCGGCCGGCTCGACCAGTATTTTCAGAGCGTGCGGGAGCTCGAGCAGCGGCTCGTCCGCTCGGCTGCGTGGGAGAGCCGGCCGAAGCCCACCGTGAGTTATCCCGAGCCGAAGGATATCGCTGACGCCAATCGCGTGATCGAGAAGTCGAAGCTGATGTTTGACCTCGT
>CAYSPN010000769.1:0-2770 GCA_964432895.1 uncultured Candidatus Kuenenia sp. | reverse complement strand
TGCCGCAGGAAGCACATGATCAGGGCGGCAGAGATGCCGAGTTCGGCGCGAGCCCGGGCGATCGCCCGCGACATGCCGCCAATCACCGTCTCGAAGGGCACGCCCCGCGCGGTGTGGGTCTGCGGATCGAAGAAGATCTCCGCGCGAACGACGTTGTCGGCATGGGACCGTTGGAGATACGCCCATGTCAGGTCGTGAAAATCGGCTTCCGTGCGGAGCACCGCCGCGGCGGCGTAGTAGATGTCGAGAAAGCTCTGCAGGTCGGTGAAGCCAAACGCCCGCCGCAGCGACTCCGGCGAATCGTAGGGCAACGCGATGCCGTTGCGGCGGCCGATTTCGAAGGCGAGTTCCGGCTCGAGCGTGCCCTCGATGTGCACATGAAGCTCCGCCTTGGGCGCGGCCGCGATCAGGGCCGGGAGTCGTTCGGGCCGGATGGGCGAAACGTCAGGTTTCATATGAAAATGGCGATGGCAGCGGTCGTGGTCGGCACGATACGCGCTTTTCCACCGTGGGGGCAAGTTTTCAACTTGCCCGGTGCGGTCATACCGGTATCTTGAGGACAATACTTCACCGACGCCCCCAAAGAGCCGCTCCATGACCACGACCCCCAAGCCGATCCTGTTCCTCCTCCGCGCCGGATTCCCAGACCCCAAGCATGGCCCGGGCGGCTTGTATTGCCCGGAGTGCGCGACAGTCGCCGGGCTCCTCTACTACTATCCAAAGCTCACCGAGGCACTCGACGTCAGACTGGTCGATGTCCCGCGGCCCCGGCCCGAGGTGGTGGCGATGGTCGGTGAGGAAAACCAGTCGTGCCCGGTGCTCGTCCTCCCGCAGGGCGATCTGCCCGACGGCGTGCCGGTGGCCAAGGGACGTGCCTTCGTGTCCGGCCCCGAGCCGATCGTGAACTTCCTCGCCGAGCGATACGGCACTGCCCGGTCGCACTGACAGAAAAATGGGGACGGGAGCAATTTTCCAAACAAATCGCTCCCGTCCCCAATTCATTCCTGCTTGCTGAGAAAAGGCCGCGATCCCATGCCACGCCCACGCCCCAATCCGTTCTATGCGATCCTCGGCGTGGTTGGTTTTCTGTTTACGATCACGGCTTCGAGCTACTGCCTGTTCGTGCTGCGGGGTGTGCGACGAGAGAGCCTTTCCGCCGCGCCTCATGCCCTCGAGCATCTCATGGACCGGCATGGCATCACGCTCCTTGCGGGCCAGATTGCAGTGCTCGCCATCGCCACGGTCGGCGCCGTCGCCATGGATCATTTCGAAGGGGAACGGCAGAAGCGGGAGCGGGAGTCGGGGGCCACACGCAGCCGTGACCGTGATACCTCCGGGGCTGAGAAGCCGTGACCGCGTCGGCCGCCCGACAGATCGAACGCCTGCGTGAGCAGATCCGGCATCACGACCGGAAGTATTACGTCGATGCGGCGCCCGAGATCAGCGACCGCGACTACGACCGCCTTCTCGATGAACTGCGTGTCCTCGAGGAACAACATCCCGAACTCGTGGCGGTCGACAGCCCCACGCAGCGGGTCGGCGACGAGCCGGTGCCGTCGCTTCAGTCGGTGCGTCACCGGTTGCCGATGCTGTCGATCGACAACACCTACAGCGCGGCCGATCTCGCCACCTGGGGCCGCCGCGTCGAGAAACTCCTGCAGGAGTCGGACTCAGGCCCCATCGAGTGGGTGCTGGAGCTGAAGATCGACGGCGTGGCCGTCTCGCTCACCTATGAGCACGGTCTGCTCGTGCTGGGAGCGACCCGCGGCAACGGCACGGTCGGCGACGACATCACGCACAATGTCCGCACGATCCATGGCGTGCCGCTGCGGCTGGCCATCGACGCCCCGCCCGAGCGGATCGAGGTGCGTGGCGAGGTCTACATGACCAACTCCGATCTCGTCACACTCAACCAGCAGCAGGCGGAGGCGGGGCTTGCCCCCTTCGCCAACACAAGGAACGTCGCCGCCGGCAGCATCCGCCTGCTCGATCCGCGGGAGTGCGCCAGCCGGCCGCTACGTTTTTTCTGCCACGGCGTGGGCGACGCAACCGGCCTCGGCGCGGGATCGCAATCGGCATTGCTCGAATGGGCACAGCAGGCGGGAATGCCGATCGCGCCCCGCACCCGCACGTTCGAATCCCTCGATGCGCTCGTCGAGCACGGCACGGCCCTGATCGAGGAACTGCACTCGCTCGACTTCGAGGTGGACGGCTTCGTGGTGAAGGTGAACCGCTTCGACCAGCAGCGGCAACTCGGCACCACCGCGAAAAGTCCCCGCTGGGCGATTGCCTGGAAGTTCGAGAAGTTCGAGGCCACGACGAAGCTGGCGGGCATCCGCGTGCAGGTGGGCCGCGGCGGCACCGTGACGCCGGTGGCCGATCTCGAGCCCGTGGAGCTTGCGGGCACGATCGTCCGCCGCGCGAGCCTGCACAATGCCGACGAGGTGGCGCGGAAGGACGTCCGAGTCGGGGACGTGCTCGTGGTCGAGAAGGCGGGGAAAGTGATCCCGCACGTGGTCCGTGTCGAAAAACACCTGCGGAAGCACGAGCTCGAGCCGTGGTTGCCGCCGACGGAGTGCCCGGAATGCGGTACGCCGCTCGAGCGTGATCCCGAGGGCGTGTTCATCCGTTGCCCCGACGTCGACTGCCCGGCACGGTGCCGCGAGCGGCTCAAGTTCTTTGCATCGCGCGGTGCGATGGACATCGAGGGCCTCGGCGACAAGCTCGTCGAGCAGCTCGTGGCCACAGGGCTCGTCAAGGACTACGCCGA
>CAYSPN010000768.1:0-1635 GCA_964432895.1 uncultured Candidatus Kuenenia sp. | reverse complement strand
TCGCTTGCTCTCTCCCTCGATGTCGGCATACATCGGCATGATTTTTCCATCGACATAGGCCCAGCCGCCGCCATACGGATTGCCAGGATCGAAGTTCGGCCAGCGGGCGAGGTGCTGCCGCCTGCCGGCGAAGATGAGCTGTGAAAACTTCGCCTTATCGAGGCCCTGTGCGGCGAGGTCTGCCTTGAGGAGCCGGCCCCCGGTGAGTGCATCGTCGGCGACTGGTTGCCAGTTGGCGATGACGGCACCGCCGACCAGCACCGGCTTGTCATTGCCGGAGGCCCGCCAGACGACCGGCGCATCCGCCGTGCCCGAGTCCTCCTTGGAAAGCGTGAACGTCTTCGCGAGGGAATAGTTGCCGGCGTGGATGAAGACGGTCACCGGCTCCGCGAGACCGGCCTTCTTCCGCTCGCGGATCGCATCGCGGGCCCGCTCGAGCGTGGCGACGGGGCCGTCGGTCCGGCCGGCGTTTGGCTCGGCGAGCGAGCCCGACCAGGCGTCGTTGCCACTGGGCGACACATGCCACTCGGCGGCGAGGGCCGCTGTGCTCAGGAGTGGCGCCACGGTGGCGGCGAAGATCGAGAACAGCAAGGGCATGTAAGGCTCGCTCGAGGTGAAACGGAAATAAGGGGACGCACCGCTTCGCCTCCTTTTTATCCGCCGCAGCCACCTCTTAACAGTCGGGTGAAAACGATCCAGATGCCCATTCTTTGTGCTGCCTCACGCCGTAGGAAGCACTTGAAAAGCTTGCCGAGGCTTGCCGCGCAGCGACGCCGGCGGCGGCTGTGACCAAGTGAGCGAAGCGATGACGCACAATCGACCACGTATGGCACAACCCCGCGTCAAAACCACGTGTGACGGTCGATCAGCTTGACACCTCTGTGTCGCCCACGCAGCATACTTCGGGGTTCCGATCCCCCATGTCCTTCCCGCTCACGGCTTCATTACACGGAGTTAAAACGTCATGACGAGCTTTTCTCTACGCGGTGATCTCTCATGGCCCGCTTTTTCTCCAGCACGGATGTGCCTCGGCTTCATTGCGGCGATGGCGGTTCTGGCCGGCGGCTCCATAGCCCGGGCCGCCGAGGCGGGCAAGCCGCTCGAGGTGCTCTACATCACCGGTGGCTGCTGTCACGACTATGAAGGCCAAAAGAAGGTGATCACGCAGGGGCTGGCATCGCGGGCCAGGGTCAACTGCACCGTGATCCACGAGGGCGGCACGACCACCGACCACAAGGTCTCCATCTATTCGAAGCCCGACTGGTCGAAGGGCTACGACGTGGTCTTCCACAACGAGTGCTTCGCCGGCGTCAAGGATCCAGAGTTTCTCAAGCAGATCGTGGTCGAGCACGAGAAGGGCACCCCCGCCGTGCTGATGCACTGCGCCATGCACTGCTACCGGGCCGGCAACGACGACTGGTTCAAGTTCGTCGGCATCACGTCGCCGGGCCACGGCGCCCACTATGAATACACCGCCAACCTCATCGCCGAGCACCCGATCCTCACCGGTCTCCCCAAGGCGTGGAACGTTCCGAAGGAGGAACTGTATTACTGCGACAAGGTGTGGGACACCGCCAAGCCGCTGGCCGAGGCCATGAGCCGGGAGCGGAAGGCCAACCAGACGGTCATCTGGAC
>CAYSPN010000767.1:0-2344 GCA_964432895.1 uncultured Candidatus Kuenenia sp. | reverse complement strand
CCTGTGGCGAGCCGTCCATCACGACCTTCACCCCGCCGATCCGCAGGCGGTTCCGGTAGTCGGGCTCGTTCTTCGGCGGCTTGCCGGCGAAGATCGCGTCGATCTCCGCGATGAAGGGGAGGAGCACAAGGTCGAGCTTCAACTCGCCGCGGTCGGCAAACGCGCGGAGCAGGTCGACCTGATGTTTCATCGTGGCCCCTTCCTGTGCGGTCGTGATGCCCTCGCGCAGGTAGAGTTCCTGCCCGGTCTTCAGGAGCTCGATCGCCTCGTCGCCGTCTGGCCCCGGCACCTTCGAGAAGATCGGCAGAAAGGCGGTCTCGAAGAGGAGGCCGTTCGGTTCGCTGGAGCCCGGTTCGCGGCCGATCACGCCGCCCGTCGGCGTGGGCGTGGCGGCGGTGACGCCATACATGGACAGGGCCTTCGAGTTGAGCATCGCGCCGTGGCCCGACACGTGCACGAGAATCACAGGGTTGTCGGGAAAGGCGGCGTCGAGTTCCTGTTTCGTGGGAGGCCGTTTCTCCGCCAGCAGTTCGGGGTCGTAGCCGAAGCCCATGACGAACTTCCCCGGCCCGAGCTTTCGCTGCTCCTTCACACCCTTGAGGGCCGCGATCACGTCGGCTACTGTTTCGCAGCGCCCGGCGGGCGGCGAGGCGCACAACGCCTGCGTCTGCACGTCGATCAGCGAGAAAAAGTGGCTGTGTCCGTCCACGAAGCCCGGGACGAGTGTCCTGCCGCCGAGGTCGATGACTTCGGTGGCCTCGCCCTTGTGCTTCATCACGTCGGCCTCACTGCCGACCGCCACGATCCTTCCGCCGGTGATCGCCACCGCCTCGGCCATCGACTGCGCGGGGTTCACGGTCACAATCGGGCCGCCGTGGATGATCCGATCGGCCGGCGCGGCCGCCACAATCCGCGAGACGGTGAGCAGCATGGCAAACGCCGCGACGGGGGCGGCTTGAAACAAGAGACGCATGAGTGGCTCCAATTCGGGGCAGGCGGATGGCGTTGCGACGGGTATTCTGTGGCTGAATCGGTCTCGCGTAAAGAGTCGCGGAGCGATGCAGAGGAGGTGACACATGACCACCGTTCAACCGGGCCGGTACCGACACTACAAAGGCAATGAATACACGGTGCTCGGCGTCGCCCGGCACAGCGAAACACAAGAGGAACTCGTCGTCTACCGGCAGGAGTACGGCGACCATGGTCTCTGGGTACGGCCGGCGGCGATGTTCGCCGAGACCGTTGTGGTGGACGGCAAGCCGGTGCCTCGATTCGCATTCCTTGACACGGAATCGCGAGCTCGCGGGTAGCAGGCAGAACGCGACGCAGCCCTTGTTCCGGTTTGCTACAGCAGGCCGTCGTTGCGCAGACGGGCCTCGACGACATCCGCCATGTCGCGAGCCTGCTCCTCGAGTTCTTGCACGAGTTCCTCGTCGTCAGCGTCGACGGCACGGCGGGCGAGATACAGCAGGTATTGCGCTTCGTTGCGCCACGCCTTGAGCCAATCCGGCCGCGTGGAGACGGGGCGGTAGATCATCCGCTCCAGCCTGTCGAAATCGTCGTTTGCTAAACTCACGGTATCAGTGTGGGGAGCGCAGGTAAGAAGACGCACTTCTTTTTGTACCCGACGGCTTTCGCGTTGCCGCCGAAGGAGATGCAAACCTTCGCGGCGACAAGCGGGCGAGTGGAGAGCCGCAGGCGTGCGTTGAGCATGACCTGCCTCCCTGATTCTCTCAATGGGTGGGGTGCCGGTGAAGGGGCTGGTCACGGGTGAACCGTGGCCACGGCCGCTCACAGCGGCAAACGCCCCAGCAAGGCAAGGATCAGCAGGATGACCAGTACCAGACCAAGCAGCCCGCCTCCTGCGCCGAGAACTGGGTTTCCGCTGCGGAAGCCGTAGCCACCGCCGAGCAGCGACAGGATCAGAATCACAACAAGGACGAGTACGATCGGACTCACGGTTCGCTCCTTATGCAAAGAAGAATGAAAACGACCTTGTGGAGTCCTTTTCCAGAACGTGTGGAGTGCTTTCCGATCCTGAAGAGCAGGCCAGCGGTGTACCTCACACATGCGCTCGCACATACCCTGCGCGACAGGGGCCGTGTCTTTGGCGGTGCCAGCCGGCTATTCGATGATCCTTGTTGGTGCTCATCGCTACAGGCCGGCAATGAGCTTCCGAATCTCGTCCTGCCTCTGACCCAGTTTCTTCTGCAGTCGGCCCAAGAGTTCGTCTTCCTTGCCCTTTGCGTATATGAGATCGTCATCGGTCAGTTGGGCGTACTTCTGCTTGAGCTTGCCTTTCAGCTCGTTCCACTCGCCCTTGAATTTCAATTCGTTCATGGCT
>CAYSPN010000766.1:0-1588 GCA_964432895.1 uncultured Candidatus Kuenenia sp. | reverse complement strand
GCCGACCTCGTCTACCACATGCTCGTCCTGCTCGCCTGCCGCGGCGTCGGGCTCTCCCAAGTGGAAGACGAACTCGCCCGCCGGTTCGGCATCTCCGGCCTCGACGAGAAGGCGTCCCGCACCGCCGGGACCGGCCACCAGCCCCCTTCCCACGCACCTCAACGCACTGACGGAGCCAACTCGTGAGTGATCACGCCAAAACACCGCTGCTGCGGATCGGCGTTCCCAGCAAGGGACGCCTCGCGGAAATCTCCGCGCAGCTGCTCAACGACGCCGGCGTCTCCTTTCGCCGCAATGAGCGCAGCCTGTTCGCGCTCTGCCGCGGCATGCCTGTCGAGGTGATCTTCCTGCGCACCGACGACATCCCCGTGCTCACGGCCGAAGGGGCAATCGATCTGGGCATCACCGGTGCCGACCTCGTGGCCGAGAGCGGCGAGTCGCTCACCCACCGTCTCGATCTCGGCATCGGCTCATGCCGGCTCGCGCTCTGTGTCGCCGACGACTCTCCCGTGACCGATGCGAGGCAACTCGCCGGCAAGCGGGTTGCCACCAGTTTCCCACGGATCACGCGGCAGTGGCTGGCAGAGCGGGGCGTGGAGGCCCACTTCGTGGAGCTTTCCGGCAGTGTCGAAATCATGATCAATCTGGGCGTGGCCGAAGCGATCGTCGACCTGGTCGAGACGGGCAGCACGCTCGCAGCCAACCGTCTCCGCGTGCTCGACGAGATCGGCCGCTATGAAACCGTGCTCGTGCAGAACCACAAGGTCCGCGACGCGGCCACGGCCGACCGGATCGTGCGGCGGCTCGAGGGAATCGTGATCGCCCGTAACTGGTCGCTGCTCGAATACAACGTGCCAAGAACGCGGCTCGCGGAGGCGGAGAGGATCACGCCCGGCTTCAACTCGCCGACGGTGAGCGGCCTCGAAGACCCCGACTGGTGTGCCGTGCGCGCGATGGTGAAGCGGGGCGAGGCCCACGCGATCATGGAGCGGCTCGACGCCATCGGCGCCTCGGCGATCATCGAAACGCAGATCGCCAACTGCCGGCTTTAAAGAAGCCGACTATTCGACGGCGATGACCTCGCCCCCCGAGGCGCTTGCGAGCGCCGCCCACGTGGTTCGGTCGATGGCCGCGGCGATGAACCGCATCGATCCATCCCCCATCACGACGTTCGCACCGGCAGGGTGCTGCGAATACATCTGGTCGCAATGTCCGGCCGGATCGTTGGGCACGTGAATGATGCCCGCCTCGCCGGCCGCTGGGCCGCTGTGCGACAGCACGAGGGCGGCTGCATGCTCGGGAGCCGTGGTGCCGCGAAAGGCCTCGGCTGGATGACTGAAACCGCCCGCCACGATGCCGGCCCAGGCCTTCTGGGATAGGGCCTGCGAGTGTTCGCCGACGAACACGGTCTTCGACAGACCATCAGTCACCTCAGCCGGTCTTAGACGCGAGTTGCGATAAAGCGGTCCATTAGCGATGCCACGCCAGTCGACGCGGGGCGTTCCATCCCAGGGATCCTCATGGCCTGCATTGGCGACATAGTCACTGCGACCCAGCACCGCCCCAGATCCGTGGGCCGCGCCGCTTG
>CAYSPN010000765.1:0-2782 GCA_964432895.1 uncultured Candidatus Kuenenia sp. | reverse complement strand
ATTGGCATTCTTGAGGGGAGCGAGCGAGATACCGCTCACATCCGCGCCTTCCAGTTCCAAATCGTTGCGCAGCGACCGGCACCGTTCCCAGAGGCTTCGGAGCCCGGCGGTCGGCGCCGTGCCCTGTGCCGCGAGCGCCTCGATGGCCTGCGACGCCTCGGCTACGCGTGCCGCCGCCTTCCCCGGCTTGCCATCCTCAAGCAGTTTTTTTCCCGCATCGAGTGTCTCCCGGATCTCCTGCAGCGAGCCATCGGAAGCCGCCTGCTCTGCCACCGCCGGGCCGCCCCCCAGCATCATCGCCAGCAGGGAAATGACCAGCAGCGTTTCGCTGGGTCCGCAATACGCATTCCCTCGCCCGCGCTTCGGGCTCGCATGAGAAGCCCTCTTCATCCAAGCCCGCAGCGCAAGCAAGGGAATACGGGCCGCCTGCACCTCCCATGCCGAACAGGCCTGAACGTGCATCGCTTTCCTCTTGGTGAATGGGTGTGATGGCATGGGGGTCTTGGGTGGGTTGTCAGCGGCCGCCCGCAGCGGTCCACCAGCATCCCAGCCAAAAGGCCGCGACCGCGACGATCGGAACCAGGATCGCATAAGCATAGATCGCCGGGCGGGAAAGCGTGATGCCGTTTTGGCCGCGGTCCCGAAACTGCGGCATCGCGTCGACATCGTCTTGAGAAGGAAGTTCGAACGAGTCGTCTGCAAATATTCCCCCGGCCACGGCCGCTTGAGGAACCTGGAGAGACGCCAGCGACCGCTCGACAGCGCGATCTTCAAATGCCGTGGGCTCATCCCCTTGCGCCGCCGCGGGCACGACTACGCGGGTGCCGCACTTCGGGCACGGAAGGCTGTTGCCGGCCCAACGTTTCGGGACATGCAACCGAGACCGGCAGCCCGTGCAGCGAAAGCCAATCGGCATGGACGTCTCCCCAATCCGTTGGCCGCGGCGCGGCAAGTCTCCTGGCACTACGACTGGTCGGCCGCGGGGCTGTCTGGCCGATCGAGCCGATCCGGCCTGCTGGCACTCGCCTCCAGCGTCATGATCCCGCTGGCCGTGGCGGTGGCGGCCAAGGCCAGAAACCAGGCCACGCCGATGACGAGCCCAACCCGGCCGCAGGCAGCGGCCCCGGTCTCGTCGCCCAGAGACGAGAGCAGAGCGCCGAGCCCCAGCACAACGGCGATCACCATCGGCAGTAGGAGCGTCAACAACACCCCCCATGCGAGCAGCCGGCGTACGAGGTCCCTCATGAACATGCTCGCTTGTGAGTCCGTGACCAATTCTTCCAAACCAGACCGCCAGAGCGGTGTCGTCTCCCGCAGACGGCGATCGCCTGCATTGTCGGCCAGGCACGTTGACGCAGTCAAGCAAAGCCGCTGACTGGGCCTCACAGCCTGCACGCGGTAAACTCTCCGGCGTTGACAGGATGTCATCCCGTTCGAAAGGCTCGGCATGGATCGGAAGCGGCTCGCGGTACTGCTCGCTCTCGTGAGCCTGCTCGTTTCGTCGCCGGCGTGGTCTGATGAGGTCGAACTGGCCGACGGACGCGTGCTACAGGGACGGTTCGTGCTCCTGCCGGGGGTCGCAATCGCCCCCGAGGTCGAGGGCGGCACGAAGCCCTCCGGCGGCACATCGATCCTGATGTGCGACGATGAACTGACACGCACCATGGTCGCGAAGCGGCGGGTGGTGAGAACAGCGCCCGGCCAGGGCGACGCCGGCGCCGAGCGGATCAAAATCCCACAGCGGATTCCCGAGAACGGCCGCCGCGTGGTCGGTGTCGGCCAGATCCTGGGGGCGACGCCATTCGACGAATATGGCCGCCGCATCCTCTCGCTCAATAGCGCGAGTGGCCGCATCGACATCGTGCAGGGCATCACCACGATCGCCGCCCGCTGGACGAGCGTCGAAGGAATCCTCACGGAGCGGCCCAATCTGCTCGACATGCGGATCGCGACCTCGTCGATTCCGCGGGACGTGCTCAAGCGGGTGATCGACCAGCATCTCGACCGCACGAACCCCGACGATCGTCTGCGGGTCGTGCGGCTCTTCCTGCAGGCGGAGCGGTATGACGACGCCAAACAAGAGCTCGACGAAGTCCTGCGGGATTTCCCCGATCTCGCCGAACTGGCCCAGCAGCGCAGAGATCTGGCCTCCCTCGCCGCCGCCAAGCTGCTCGACGAGGTGCTCATCCGCGGTCGCGTCGGCCAGGATCGACTGGCGCTCGACCTGCTCGAGCAGTTTCCTGCCGACGACGCAGGCGGCGAGACGGTCGAGGCCGTCCGCGAAGCCCGCGATCGCTATCGTCAGCGTCAGGAGTCGGCGAGCGGGCTGCTCGCCGAACTGCGGCGGCGTCTGGCCCAACTCCAGGAGGAGGGCGACCGCCGTGCGGCCTCGACCGTCGTCGACGAGATCGAGCAGGGTCTCTCATTCGCCTCCCTCGATCGCCTCGCCACGTTTGAGCGACTTGGCACCGATCCCGACATGCCGGCTGAAGCCGCCCTGGCGATGGCGATCAACGGCTGGCTGCAGGGAGCGGCCAGCGCCGACCGCAACCTCAAGCTCGCGTTGTCGGCCGTGCAGGTGCGGGCGCTCGTGGGCGACTACCTCCGTGCCACGGACAAAACGCAACGAGACCAGATCCACGCGAGACTTGAGCAGGAGGAGGCCTTCGACGCGCCGACCATCACAGCCATCGCACGGCAGATGCAGCCCCCGTTCGCCCCACCGGCGGAGATCGCACCGGGGCTACACGAACTGGAGGTGCCGGGCATCGAAGGGGAGGGG
>CAYSPN010000764.1:0-1844 GCA_964432895.1 uncultured Candidatus Kuenenia sp. | reverse complement strand
CCGGGTGGCGCGAGCATGCCGCTGCACCAGGCGCTGACCCGTGCCGCCGACCGGCTGCGGACGATCCTGCCACGGCACGAGCAGGGTGGTGGCTTCGCGGCCCAGGGCTACGCGAGAACGACCGGCAAGCCGGGCGTTTGCATGGCGACCAGCGGTCCCGGTGCGTTGAACCTCGTCACGGCGATCGCCGATGCGAAGATGGACAGCATCCCGATGGTCGCGCTCACCGGCCAGGTGAGCACGAGCGTGATCGGCACCGACGCCTTCCAGGAGACGCCGATCGTCGAAGTCTGCCGCGGCATCACCAAGCATCACTATCTGGTGACCGATGCAAACGATATCGCCCGCGTGATGCGGGAGGCATTCCACGTCGCGACCACGGGCCGGCCTGGCCCGGTGCTGGTCGACCTGCCGAAGAACGTCCAGCTCGCGCAAATCGTGCCCGACTACGATGCGCCGATGAATCTGCCCGGCTATCACCCCGACGTGCGGAAGCCGCATGCGGAGCAGATCGCCCAAGTGGCCGCCGCCATCAAGCGTGCCAAGCGGCCCGTGCTTTACGCCGGTGGCGGCGTGATCGCGGCAGACGCCTCCGCCGAACTCCGCGAACTCGTGCGGCTCACCGGCATCCCGGTCACGATGACCCTTCTGGGACTCGGGGCATTTCCGGGCGACGATCCGCGGAGTCTGGACATGCTCGGCATGCACGGCAGCGTGTACGCCAACCAGGCCGTCGATCAGGCCGACCTGCTGATCGCAGTGGGCGTGCGGTTCGACGACCGTGTGACGGGCAAGGTGTCGGAGTTCGCCCAGCATGGTTTCATCGTGCACATCGACATCGACCCATCCGAGATCAACAAGAACAAACTCGTCCACGTGCCGATCGTGGCTGACGTGAAGGAGACGTTGGCGCAACTCAACGCGATCGTGGAGCCACCTGCGGCGCCGCTCGACGCCTGGTACGCGCAGATTGACGAGTGGAAGCGGGAAGATCCGTTTTCCTACGACCGCTCCTTTCCGGGCATCCTGCCGCAGCACGCCATTGCCGAACTCTCCCGGCTCACGGCCGAACGAGACACGATCATTACGGTGGGCGTGGGTCAGCACCAGATGTGGTCGGCGCAGTTCTACACGTTCCGACGTCCCAGGACCTGGCTCTCATCCAGCGGTCTGGGCACGATGGGATTCGGCCTGCCTGCCGCGATGGGGGCCAAGGTCGCCCACCCGGAATCGCTCGTGGTCGACATCGATGGCGACGGCAGCATTCTCATGAACATTCAGGAGTTTGCCACGTGCCACTGCGAAAACATCGCCGTCAAGGTGCTGCTACTCAACAACCAACACCTCGGTATGGTGGTGCAGTGGGAGGACCGGTTCCACAAGGGAAACCGTGCCCACACCTACCTTGGCCCCGTGGGGAACCCCGAGGCCTCGGGACAGGGCAACGGCATTTCACCCGAAGCCCGCTATCCTGACTTCGTGGGAATCGCGAAGGGATTCGGTTGGCAGGCAGAGACGGTCGTGCAGCGGGGAGACCTGGAGGCGGCACTCAAGCGGCTCATCGACGCACCTGGTCCGGCGCTGCTCGACGTGCAGGTTCCCTACCAGGAGCAGGTGCTGCCGATGATTCCATCTGGTGGCACTGTCCGTGACCTGATCAAGCGGTAATCGCGAGCCGCACCTATCACAGCCGTATCAGATCATTTGGTCGCGGCTGCAGGAGCGGGCTGTTCTGGTGCCGCCGCCGGGGCCTCTTCGGCGGCCTGTGCCTCTCCGGTAGCCGGGGCTGCGGGGGCCGCTGGCTTCAGGTCTGCCAATGCCTGCCGCAGCGTTGTTTCCAAGGG
>CAYSPN010000763.1:0-9627 GCA_964432895.1 uncultured Candidatus Kuenenia sp. | reverse complement strand
CTTCGGCGACGGTGATGCCCGGCTTGGCGGCCGCCAGCAATGCCACGACGCCGGTCACCTGCGGGGCGGCCATCGACGTGCCGGAGAGGATGCCATAGGTGCCGCCGGGAAAGGTCGATTGAATGAGCGAGCCGGGGGCAGCCAGGTCGACCGAGGTGGCGCCGTAGTTGGACATCGATGCCAGCGAGTTGGTGGTGTTGAGTGCGGCCACCGTGATCACGTTCGGCAGTCGGTAGCCGCCCGGGTATCGCGGGATGGCGTCGTTGTTCGTGGCATTGTTGCCCGCGGCGGCGACGAACGTGATACCGGCGTCTCCCTGAGCGCGAATCGCGTTTTCGACCACAACGGAAGGCCCCGACGAGGTTGCCCAGCTGTTGTTCGTTGCAACGACGTTGATGCCGTGATCGCGGCGCATCATCGTGGCGTAGTTGAGGGCGGCAAGCATGGAGCTCGTAAAACCGATCCCGCGGCTGTCCTCGAACTTGAGCGCCATCAGCGACACCTGCCAGTCGATGCCGGCGACCCCCGTGCCGTTGTTGCCCGCCGCACCGATGATGCCGGCCACGTGGGTTCCGTGGCCGTAGACGTCGGCGACGTTGTTCGTATTATCGACGAAGTTCCAGCCGTGGATATCGTCCACGTAACCGTTGTGGTCGTCGTCGATGCCGTTGCCCGGTGTCTCGCCGGGGTTCGTCCAGATGTTCGCCGCCAGGTCGGGGTGGGTGATGTCGATCCCAGAGTCGACGACGCCCACGACGACGCTTCGCGATCCTGTCGTGATGCTCCAGGCTCTAGCGGCCTGGATGTCGGTGCCAATGGTGCCGGAATACTGGCCGACGTTCAGCAGGTTCCACTGGGTGGCAAACAGCGGGTCGTTGGGCACCGACGCCGCGCGGAAGACGCGGTCGGGCTCGAGGGTGGCCACGGCGGGTGTCTGGGCCGCCCAGCGGGCGACGGTCTGCGGGGCAGCGCCGGGCGTTGATAACGAGAAAAACCCTCCTGCCAGCGCGGTGGCGCGCCAGCCTGGATGGCTGGCGGAGAGCGAACCTTGGAGCACCACCCCGCCTGCGGGCACGGCGTTGTGGCTGCTGATTGGGGCGACGGCCAGGCGGCCCACCCAGTGGTCGACACGGGCCTCGACGGCGCGGCCGTGCCAGAGGACGCTCTCGATGCCGGTGGCTGCCGGCCCGCCGGGAACGGCCGACAGCAGGGTGCGGGCTTCGAGCCGCTCGGCCCCGTGGAGTCCGTGCTCGCGCCGGGGGCGTCTGCCGTTGCGAAAGCCAGCCTGTGAGCGATCCATGTCGGGGGCGTCCGTGCTTGCGGGGAGCGTTCCTGCGACCCTTCGGCCGGCGTTTGCCAGCCTTTTTGGGAAACATCTTGTCGGAAACTTTGTTTCCTCAAAGGGGCTTCGCCGGAGTCATGCTGTGGCGGCTTGGCCGCTGAGTCCAACTGTTGGCCGCGATGATCCCGGAAACCGTGCTGCCGCGGCCGCACGGGCAGACTCCCGCCGCTGCCCCCCCCACCGGACACTAGGGGAAAGTTTATTTCCTGCGCGTGAGAGTCCGCCCAGTCTGCCCATCCGGACGCAGCCTGTTTCGGCTCATCATGTGCCAGCTTCCTCGCCGAAACCAACTCCTACACAAAAGACCCCCACTTGGTGGGGGTGTCGCCGTCGCAGAGGCTGTTTGTCATGGATGCTCTGAAATCGCAGGGGGAGATCGAGGCGGCGGTCTGCGACGCCGTGTCGAGGTTTCAACAGGAATACATGGGTCGTGGCCCCCGGCACGTGCATACCCACCTCATCGAGAACAAGCTGTTCGTCCACTTGGAGGGCGTGCTGACGGCCGCGGAGCAGCGGCTGATGCAGTCGCACACCAACGGCAACGGTCGTGGGGCGGAGTTGCTCAAGCAACTCCGCAGCCATCTCGTGCTTGCCGGCAAGACGATGCTCGACACGCTCGTCCGCAATGCCACCGGTTCCCAACCGGTGAGCGTGCATCACGACATTAGCCCGACCACGGGAGAGGAAGTGCTGGTTTTCACCCTCGAGGCTGCACCCCAGTGCCGCTGTCGAGGCGCCACCACCGACCGCCGGCGGAAGTAAGCCGGTTCTTCTCCATCAAGTCCCAGTCGGTGGCCGAAGGCGTTCGGCGCGTCGAACGGCCGGCGGTGGCTGGAAGGGAGTGTACGGACTCCCGACCCCGCCGCCGGCCGGATCGACAGCCTCCGCATTCCGTCCGGACGGACCATTTCCGCGGCCGCGAGCCACGCCCCGCGAGAGCGGCTTTCAGCATTGAAAGGCCCAGGGAATCGATCACTCGCAGTGCCGTGAGCGGCTTCTCGGTACGCTGGGAGACGCGTCGTCTGGTTTCCGTCTGGTCTCCGCGGCGCCCCCGCCTGCCGATTGCCAGCATGACGCACCACCGAGAGCACCCCGATCCGACGACGGCCACCCCGCGCGACGCAGCCCACGCCCGCCGTGCGGAGTCGATCAGGGCTGCCATCGAGTCTGCAGCGCGGTTCTTGCCCACGCAGGGACCCATCGGCGTCTTCATCGCCCAAAACGCGCTCCAGGCCTTTGAATGCGAGCCATTCGAAGACGCCGTGGTGCATGCGGCCCGTCTCTTCGGCACCCAGCCCTACCTGTCAGAGGCTCGGTACCGTGAGGAACTTGCCCGCGGTCGGATTCGGGCCGCCGATCTCGAGGCCGTTCTTGATGGCGATATGAGCGGCGGAGCGGGTGAGTTGCTGGCGAATGGGAGGCTCTCGCTGCGTGATCTGCGGCTGGCGCTCCTGCTGCATCCAGTGCGGCAGGAGAACGATGCCGCCGTCCGCTGGACGCTCACGGAGCAAGACGTCGTCGAGCGACTCCGCGATGACTTGAGCCCCGAGGCCCGCTGGCGGCTGCTCAGCGACGGTGGTGGCGCCGACACGGATGACCCTGATGCGGCCTTGTCGGACGTCGATGATGAGGTGGTGCGGTGGGCCACGTTTTCGCTGGCTTCCGAGGTTGGCCAGTCCGCTGACGAACGGCGGTCATCGAGCGAACTCTGGCATGCGTGCGTCGAGGCGGTCGCCCAGACTCGCCCCTCGATCACGCATACCAGGCCGCCTGTGCGGCATCGCGACCTCATGCTGGCGGTCGATCCCGCGGTCGACACCGATGCCCTCGTGCACCCGCTGCTGATCCGATTCTGTGCGGCGTTTTTGGATCAGGGGGTCGCGGCGTGGCCGATGCCGGGCCGCGAGCGGGGGCTGCTCGAGGCCGTGGCACGCATCTATTCCGGCCGCTTCGGCCCGACGGAGCCCTGGAGCGCGGGCTTGCCGCAGGCGCTTCGTCGCATCCGCGGCGTCCCCGCGGTTGACGTGATTGCCGAGGAACTCGATCGGCTTGGCGTGCCAGAGGCCGAGTGGGATGAGTATGTGACCCTCACAAGCCTGGCCCTGCGAGGCTGGGCCGGGATGATCCGCCATCTCGAGGAGCGGCCCGACCGCGCACCTGTCGAACCAGTTCCCGCGAGACTCATCGATTTTGTCGCCCTGCGTCTCGTCTGCGATCGCGTGGCTGCGGAATGGGCGTCGCGGCACTTCGGCTTCAGGGACAACGGAGCCGGCGGCTCCGCCGCCACGCCGCCAGACGGCCGCCTCCGTGGTCTTTGGATGGAACTCCGCGACCGCTATCCGCCGAAACGCGGACCAGGCAGCTTGGCGCGGGCCTTCCTGCTGCACCAGGTGTCGCAGTTGCTGGGACTCACGGCGCACGACATCCGTGGGCTCGACGAGAACGAACTGATCCGGCTCGAGCACGCCATCGCCGCCTTCGATGGCTTCACGCGGCGTCGTCTCTTCCATCTCGCCTTCGAGCGGCGCCACCAGATCCAAACGCTCGACGCATTGGCCTCGCATGTCCGCTTCGCCACGCCGTCGGCGGCGACTCGGCCTCTGTTTCAGGCGGTGCTCTGCATGGACGAACGGTGCGAGTCGTTCCGACGGCACTTCGAGGAACTGGGGCCCGGCTTCGAAACCTTTGGTATCGCAGGATTCTTCGGCGTGCCCATGTACTACCGGGGCGTCGACGACTGGCATGCGGCGCCGCTGTGCCCGATTGTGATGCGGCCCAGGCACACCGTCGTCGAGCTGCCGGTCGATGGCGCGCGATCGCTTCACGAGTTTCAGCGCAACCTGCGGCGAAGGGTGGGACAGTTTGCCGGCGGTGTTTCGACCGGTAGTCGCACGCTCCTCCGCGGCGGCCTGTTCACGGCGTTTGCAGGGGCAGTGGCGGCCGTGCCACTGGTGGCCCGCGTCGCCTTTCCGCGGCTGTCGGCCCAGTTGGGCAGAACTGCCACCGACCTCACCCGCCGCCGGGTGACCACCCGATTGGCCCTGGAACGCGAGGGAGAAGACTTTCTGCCGGACGGCACCCACGCCGGCTTCGATGTCGCCGAGATGGTGGTGATCGTTCGCCGCGTGCTCGAAGACATTGGCCTCACGACGGGGTTCTCACGGCTGGTCGCCGTGATCGGGCACGGGTCTTCGAGCCTCAACAACCCCCACGAAAGCGCCTACAACTGCGGGGCCTGTGGTGGAGGACCCGGCGGCCCCAACGCCCGCGCCTTCGCGATGATGGCTAACGACCCCCGCGTGCGCGGCCATCTCGCCGAGGAAGGTCTGCCGATCCCCGACGATACCCGGTTTCTTGGCGGCATCCTCGACACCTGCGCTGAAACCGTCACCTGGTTCGATGTGGACCAGCTTCCCGAGAGCCATCGTCGTGATGTCGATGTGCTGCGGCGAGCCTGCGATCAAGCCTGCGTCGCCGACGCGCACGAGCGTTGCCGGCGGTTCGAATCGGCTCCGCTCGACATCACGCCCCGGGAAGCGAGCGAGCACGTTGAGGCGAGGTCGGTCGACCTGGCGCAGGTCCGTCCGGAACTCGGACACGCAACGAACGCCACAGCCATCATCGGCCGGCGGTCGCGGACGCGCGGACTGTTTTTGGACCGCCGGGCGTTTTTGGTCTCCTACGATCCGACCGCGGACCATGATGCTGCAATCCTCAGCCGAACGCTCGCGGCCGTGGGGCCGGTGGCATCCGGGATCAACCTCGCCTACTTCTTCTCGGCTGTCGATCGGCTGGGCTACGGCTGCAACACGAAACTCCCGCACAACATCACCGGCCTGATCGGCGTGATGGACGGCCAGGCCAGTGACCTGCGGACCGGGCTGCCCTGGCAGACGGTGGAGATCCACGAGCCACTGCGGCTGCTCGTGGTGATCGACGCCACACCGGAGACGATCGCCGCCGCCGTCGCGCCGCTGGCCGGAGTGAGGCAGCTCGTCGAGAATCGCTGGGTCCATCTTGTGTCATGGGATCCGCAGACGGGGGCGCTGTCGGTCTATGAGCGCGGCAGATTCGTGCCATACGTGCCGGAACTCAATGACATTCCGGTGGTCGACCGCTCCGTGTCGTGGTATGCGGGCCGGCGTGAACACCTCGCCCCCGCCCGCGTTCTGGCGGCGCTCCCCAAACGAGCAGCCCCGGTTGGAAGCTACCAGGCATGAACAATCACGATATCGTCTCGCTGCTGGTCACCTGTCAGCTTGCCGCCCCGGCGGCGACGGTGGCACTCGTGGGCGTGCCCGCGCTGCTTGGCCGGCCGCCGTCGGAGCGGGCCACGTCCCGGATCGTAGGGGGTGGTTTTGCCATCGGTTTCATCGCAGGGCTGCTCACGCTCGCCGCTCTCGTCACGCGGGGCTTCGTCCCGGAGATCGTTCACCTGGGGTCGTGGTTCTCAGTGGGACACCACGAAGCCACGATCGAACTCGTGGCCGATGCGCTCTCCGTGCCCTATGTCTGCTTCTCGACCGGCCTGTGCGGCCTGGTGAACGCCTTTGCGGGCAAGTATCTCCATCGCGAGCCTGGATTCACGCGATTCTTCCTGCTGCTGGCGGTGTTTGGCACCGGCATGAACCTGATGGTGCTGGCTGGCAGCATCGACGTGCTGTTCGCCGGCTGGGAGCTGCTCGGCATCTCGTCGACGCTCTTGATCGGATTCTTCCTCGAACGTGGCAACGCGGTGCGGGCGGCCATCCGGGCCTTCGCGACCTACCGGGTCTGCGACGTCGGTCTGCTCGCCGCGGCGGTGTTGGTGCATCGCGCCGTCGGTTCGGGCGACTTCGATCGGCTGTTTGGTGAGAACTGGCCCAATGGCACCTGCCTCGTGCCCGCGGCCACCGCCACGATCGTGTCGCTTCTGCTCGTCTTCGCGGCGATGGGGAAGAGCGCGCAGGTGCCCTTCTCGGGCTGGCTGCCACAGGCCATGGAGGGGCCGACGCCGTCGAGTGCCATCTTCTACGGCGCCCTCTCGATCCACGCCGGCGCCTACGTCCTGCTGCGATGCGAGTCACTGCTCGAGCAGTCTCCCCTGGCCCGGCTGGTGTTGATCGTGATCGGCCTTGGCACGGCGCTGCATGCCAGCGTGGTGGGCCGCGTGCAGACCGACCTCAAGAGCATGCTCGCCTACGCCTCGATGACCCAATCCGGACTGATCTTCGCGGAGATCGGTTTCGGCTGGCGGGTCATCCCGCTGGTGCACGTCATCAGCCACGCCATTCTCCGCAGCCTGCAAATTCTGCGGTCGCCGTCGGCGTTGCATGACCGCCATGAACTGGAGGCGGCCCTCGGAGGGCATCCCGGCGCGGATCGGTGGGCGCTGGGAAGGCTGCTGCCGGAAGGGCTGCAGATGCGGCTCTATCGCATCGCCCTCGACCGCGGCTTCGAGGAGATGGCGGTGGGCCGGCTGTTCGTCGTGCCGTTTCTGTGGCTGCTCGAATGCGCCGCCGGCCTCGAGCGGCGCTGGCTGACCTTTCTGGGAGGTGATGCGGGCCCGGGTGAGGGGCGATCATGATCGCATCTGGCGACGAAGGCCTGCTGGCAGCGGCTGCGATCACGGTGGCTGTCCCCTTGATCGGCTCCGCCGTCACGGCGTTTGGCATGCCCCGTGGCAGTCCCCGCCGGTTTGCGGTGGCGATCGCCTGCGTGTCGCTGCTCGCGAGCCTGGCCATCACGATGCTCTGGAGCCGGACCGACGGCGCCCCACGCGTGTTCGGCGACCGCCTCGGTGGCGGGTGGTTCGTCTGCATCGACGGCATCACCGCCGTGCTGCTCCCCTACGTCGCATTGGTGGAGATGGCGATCCTCCTGGTGGCGCCGCGGCGTGCCCTCGAACATTCGTCCGTGGCGCGCATTCTCTTCGGTGCAGCCGCCACCTTCGCGGTGTTTCTCACGTCGCACCCGCTCGCGTTGATCGTGCTCTGGTGTGCGACGGCCCTGACCACCTGGGTTTCCGTGCGGAGCACGCCGGGGGGCATCGCGGCCGCCCGCGTGTTTGCCATCGCGATGGCTGCGTCGATGTTCTGCATGGCGGTCGGCACGCTGCTCCTGATCGTCGATCCGCCGTGGGCCACCGCTGCCGGCTGGATGGGCACCGCGGGCGGCTGGCTGGTGGCGGTCGCGGTCATGATCCGCAAGGGCATCGTTCCGTTCCACTCCTGGTATCCGGCGCTCTTCTCCGGCGCGACCATGTCGACGGCCTTGGCGGCGACGATGCCGCAGGTGGCTTCCTACACCGCCGTGCGGCTGCTCATCGGCCACGTCGACCATCCGGAGGGGGTGGCCGCCGAACTGGTCGTGCTCTCGCAGATGGCGCTGGTCACGGCGACCTATGGCGCGGCGCTGGCCATCGTGCAACGGGATCTGCGGTCGCTCATCGGGACGCTGGCGATGAGCCAGTCGGCGATGGTGCTCGCGGGCCTCGCCGGCACCCTCCCGATGGAACTCAACGGCGCCTTCTGCGTCTGGATTTCCAGCGGCCTGTCGCTGACCGGCATCGGCCTGGTGTCGTGGGCGCTCGAGAGCCGCGCGGGACCGATCCGGCTCGACACGCCCCAGGGGCGGTTCTGGGACGCGCCCGCCCTGGCGGCCTTCTTTCTCCTCTTCGGTCTGGCTGGCATCGGCCTGCCCGGCACGCTCTCGTTCGTGGCCGACGATTTGATCGTGTCGGGCAGCCTCGACGAGCAGTTCCATGCCGGGATGCTCGTGATCCTTGCGACCGTCCTCAGCGGCATCGCCATGATGCGAGGCTGGTTTCACGTGTTTGGAGGGCCGGTCGATCCGGACGGCACGCGGCACGCGATCCTGTCGCGGGAGCGGGTGGCGTTGACCGTCATGCTGGCAGCCCTGTTTGTCCTGGGACTGTGGCCCGATCCGTTGGTGCGGGCCCTCGATCGGGCCACTGCCCGGCTGCTCGGCGTGCCGGCGGGGGGAGCGGCCGGCGATTTGCAGGATTTGCCGCAGGGACGTTGAATGGTGGACTGCGGTTTCGCATCCACACCATTTCCAGCGGAGTTCCGTTCCGAGCGGACAGCATCATGGCAGCGAGAAAGGCGGCAGGCAGTGAGGCGGCGCGTGGCAAGGCGATCGAGACGCCGACCGATATCGAGGGCCTGGGCGTCTTCTATCTGGGCCGCAAGGTCGATACCGACGGCGGCATGGCCGGTGGTTCGCCACTCCTGATCGACGCGCGGCGGTTCACCACCCATGCTGTCTGCGTGGGGATGACCGGTAGCGGCAAGACGGGCCTGCTCATCGACCTGATCGAGGAGGCGGCGATCGACGGCATCCCCACGCTCGTCATCGACCCCAAGGGCGATCTGGCGAACGTGCTCCTGTCGTTCCCCGGCCTCGCGGCGGCCGATTTCCTGCCGTGGGTCGAAGCCGACGCCGCGAAGCGCGACGGCATCACGGTGCAAGAACTCGCCGAACGGACGGCGAAGAAGTGGTCCGACGGGCTCGCCGCAAGCGGGCAGTCGGCCGACCGGATCCGCCGCCTGCACGAGACCGTCGACATGGCGGTCTACACGCCGGGCAGCCGCACGGGCCGTCCGCTGGCGATGCTCGAGAGCCTCGATCCGCCCGCCGCGGATGTGCTCGACGACGCGGAGGCCCGCCGCGA
Source organism: uncultured Candidatus Kuenenia sp. (assembly GCA_964432895.1). GTDB lineage: Bacteria > Planctomycetota > Planctomycetia > Pirellulales > UBA1268 > CAMCQY01. The sequence continues at coordinate 613 of CAYSPN010000763.1, read as the reverse complement.
GCGGATCGAGTCGCTCGTGTCGGGCATCCTGGCGCTGGTCGGCATCGACACGGAGCCGGGCAAGAGCCGAGAGCATGTGCTGCTCTCCACGATCATCGACTCCATGTGGCGGAGCGGCCAGAAGCTCGACTTCGGGGCGCTGGTGCGGGCGATCCCGGCGCCGCCAATCGAGCGGGTCGGCTTTCTGGACCTCGAGAACTTCTATCCCGCCGGAGAACGCTTCCAACTGGCCAGCCGGCTCAACACCGTGGCGGCCGCGCCGGGCTTCGAGGCCTGGCTCGAAGGGGATCCGCTCGACGTGGGCCGCCTGCTCTGGACGCCGGCCGGCAAGCCGCGGGTGGCTGTCGTCTCGATCGCGCATCTCAGCGATGCCCAGCGGATGGCGTTCGTGACGCTGCTCGCGGGGCAGGCGGTGGCCTGGATGCGGTCGCAGGGTGGCACGTCGTCGCTCAAGGCGCTGTTCCTGATGGATGAGGTCTTCGGCTATCTGCCGCCGACCGCCAACCCGCCCAGCAAGACGCCGCTCCTCACGCTGCTCAAGCAGGCCCGCGCCTATGGTCTGGGCATCGTGCTGGCCACCCAGAATCCGGTCGACCTCGACTACAAGGGGCTC
>CAYSPN010000762.1:0-3235 GCA_964432895.1 uncultured Candidatus Kuenenia sp. | reverse complement strand
GAGTGCCCCTCGTTGAGATGGTAGACCCCGGGCACGATCCCCATCGCCCGGATCGCCCGCACGCCGCCGACCCCCAGCACGAGCTCCTGCCGGATCCGCAGCCGCGAGTCGCCACCGTAGAGACGGCTCGTCAGCTCGCGGTCTTCCGGGTTGTTCACCTCGACGTCGGAGTCGAGCAGGATCAGGTTCACGCGGCCAACCGCCATCTTCCAGACCTTGGCAAAGATCGGGCCCGACCGCGTGTCTATCTGGACAGTGATCGGGTTGCCATCGGCGCCGAGCGCCGGCTCGATCGGCAGGGCCTCGGTCCGCGACTGGAGGTATTCCTCATGCTGGTAGCCGTCGATGTCGAGTTGCTGCTTGAAGTAGCCCTGGTCGTAGAACAACCCCACCGCGATGAGCGGAATGCCCAGACCGCTGGCACTCTTCACATGGTCGCCAGCGAGCACGCCGAGACCACCCGAATAGATCGGCACCGATTCGTGGATGCCGAACTCCGCGGAGAAATAGACCACCGGCTTCGAGCCAAGCACGCCGGCGTGGACGTTGCTCCAGGTTGAATCGCCGGCCATGTATTCCTTGAGCCGGCGATAGGCCTGGTTGATGCGGCTGTAGAGCACCAGTTCGGCGGCCCGTGCTTCCAGCCGCTCGGGTGTGAACTCCGCCAGCAGCGCGATCGGATTGTGGTCGAGTTGCCGCCACCGGATCGGGTCGAGCTCCCGGAACAGGTTGGTCACCTCGGGATGCCAGCTCCACCAGAGGTTGCGGGCCAGGGCCATGCACTTTTCGTAGAGATTCTCTGGCGAAAGCTCATCGAGCCGTGGCGGGGCGTGCTGGCTGCGGCTGACGCTGCCATTCGAGGAGGCGATGCCTCCGGCTGCACTGGTAGCGCGGGATTCTTCGGCCTGGCTCATGGTGTGGCTCCGGACGTGATGTGGAGATGGTGGGAGGGAACCTGCCAGAAGGATCCGCAGTATAGCGAGCGGCGATTTTCATTCGACCCCCGCCCTGCATAATGAGGGCATGTTCGCCCCCGGAAGTCGACAACCTGACGCGGTTGCACTCGCAGCCCTGTGCGACACGTTGGCCGATCTCGCGAAGGAGACCGCCGAAATCGGCCCCTGGCGGAGCGGGGCCTTCGCGTCGTTGGCCAGGTCGAACGCTTTGGCGGGATTCATCCCTGCCGACTGCGGCGGCACGTCCGCCATGGAGCCAGCGATCCTCGAGATGCTTGCCGCGATCGCGTCCCGCTGCCTGACGACTGCGCTTGTCCTAACCCAGTGGGCCAGCGCCTGCCGGATCATCGCGGGTGGCGAGCCGGCCGTGCGATCGGCCCGACTGCCAGCCCTGGCCCGCGGCGACACGCCGACCACGGTGGGCATCTCACAGCTCTCGACCAGCCGTCGTCACCTCGGCACGCCGGCGCTGGCTTCAGCACGCAGCCACGGCACCTGGCGACTGAACGGCCTCTGCCCCTGGGTGACCGGCGCTGACTCGAGCGACACGATCGTCACCGGCGCCGTGACTGAGTCTGGCGAACAGTTCTTCTTCGTCGTGCCCACCGACGCCGTCGGCCTCGACATCGCGCCGCCCATGCAGATGCTCTCGCTCTCCGGGAGCCGGACATCGAGCGTGGCCTTCCGGGAGGTCGAGCCGGCCGACGTGATCGTGCCTGCCGAGGCAGGCGTGCGGACGGGCGGTCTGGCGACGACGGCGCTGGCAGTGGGCGCCACGCGGGCGGCCATCGCCATCCTCGACGGTGAGGCTCACGCGCGGCCGTCGCTCGAGCCAGTGGCCGCCGGCCTGCGGGCAGAGGCAGACAATCTCTGGCGGCAGCTCGACGCGGCCGCCGGCGGCGGCATCGAACCGGCCGATCGCGACCGGCTACGTGCCCACGCCAACGGCCTCGTCGTGCGAGCCGCGCAGGCGGCGTTGACGGCCTCGAAGGGGGCCGGCTTCGTGGCGGGCCATCCGGCGGAGCGTCTCGTCCGCGAGTCGATGTTCTTCCTGGTCTGGAGCTGCCCACAGTCGGTCACATCGGCCGTGATGTGCGAACTGGCGGGCATCGGAATCCCGTAAACTTTGTTCTTGGAGTTGTTGATGAAAACCATGCGCACTTACATGCTTGTCTCGTTCGCACTCTTTGCCGTGCTCATGCACGTCGGGGCGGCGTCCGCGCAGCTGACCCGCTTCGCGGAACTCAGCAGCCTGCCGTTCGCCGAAAACCGTCCCACGCCGGAGACGGCGCTGGCCCTGCGTGACGAACTGCTGTTTCAGCGGGCGACGCAGAGCTATCTCTGGGCCCTGCCGCTCGTCAACACGCTCGGCATGAAGGCCGGCTCGGAAAAGGTGTTCGGCGCCGGCTACAACGTCCTGCCGGTCTGGAAGAAACGCCTCGACGCCAAGACGCTGGTGACGACCCCAAACTCCGATGTCATCTATGCCATGGGCTACGTCGACCTCGGCATCGACGGCCCGCTCGTGTTCGAGGCACCGCCCAACCTGCAAGGCATCCTGCTCGATGTCTGGCAGCGGCCGATCCCGGTCGATGGCGGCAGGTTCTTCGGGGACGTCGGCCTGCCCGGCCCCGACGCCGGCAAGGGGGGAAAGTTCCTGCTGCTGCCCCCCGGCTATGAGGGGCCGGTGCCGGAGGATTGTTTTGTCTACCGTTCACCCAGCAACACCGTGTTCGTCTTTCTCCGCGCTTTCTATCAAGACCCGAAGAACCTCGCGCCGGCCGTCGCGCTCATCGAGCAGTCGAGGATCTACCCGCTCAACGGCAAAGAAACCGCCAGGCCGATGCAGTTTCCCGATGCCTCCGGCGTGCCGGTCGACATGCTGCCGATCCGCGATGGCACCGCCTTCGACGAACTCAAGAAACTGGTGGATCGCGAGGGCACCAGCCTTGCCGACTCCGATGGGCTCGGCATGCTCGCATCGATCGGCATCGTCAAGGACAAGCCTTTCGAGCCCGACGCAAAGACACGGACGATCCTCGATCACGCCGCAAAGACGGCCTACAAAATGAGCCGCGTCATCGGTTTCGAGGACGTGGTTGCCGGCCGTTCGCTGCGGATCTATCCCGACCGCCGATGGATCAACCCCATGGCCGACGCGACCCCCGAGAATCTCGGAGGGCCTTTCGACCTCGGCTGGCACAGGGTGGCCGGTGGCTATCTCGATCTCGACGCCCGGATCTGGTTTTTCACCAACTACTATTCGGTCAGTCCGGGCA
>CAYSPN010000761.1:0-1702 GCA_964432895.1 uncultured Candidatus Kuenenia sp. | reverse complement strand
GGTTCGCCCAGGCGGATGAGGGCAAGTTCGTATGCCCGCACCAGGTCGATCCTGGTCGTGGTGTCGAGCGCCGTCAGATCGATCGCCTCGAGCGCGGCGAGCAGAGCTCGTTGGGACGCTGGTTCGGCCTGGTGGGCCACGGCAATGGCCCCTGTGATTCGGCTCAGAGGATCCTGTGCGGTGAGGACTTTCTCCTGCCAGAGTTCGATCGGCTGATGCTCGAGCACCACGCGGGCTGCGGAGCGGATGAACCGGTCGGGACTCGCCAGCTGCGGCAGAGCGAGATCGATGGCGGCAGTGGAATCGGCGGCGGGCCTGTGGAAAGCCTCAAGGTCGTGCCGCAGCTTCCGCTCGGTGGCGTAGGCCGGCTGCCGAGCATCGGCCGGTGTGGTCGACTCATCGCCGGTGTAGCTCACGCGGTAGAGTTCGCCTTGGCCACCGCGGCCGCCCACGGTGAAGTAGATGGCGCCGTCCTTGCCGATGGTCATGTCGGTCAGCGGCAGCGGTGTCCGCGAGACAAACTCCTCCTTGACGCCCTTGTAGGTCGAGCCCTCCGGCTCCAGGTGAATGGCATACATCGTGCCGAACGTCCAGTCACAGATGTAGAGCGCCCGCTGGTATTTTGCCGGGAACTTCGTGCCGTAGCCGAACGACACACCCACGGGAGAGCCCGGGCCGATGTCGATCAGTGCCGGCAGGCTGTCTGGCAGGGAGGCGGGCCAATTCGAGGAACCGCTGCGCCAGCCGAATTCGCTGCCGCTCGTGGCATGGTTCACCCGGGTTGGGCGATACCACGGCGTGCCAAAATCCCATTCCATGTCAGAGTCGTAGACGAAGAGTTCGCCGTCGGCGTTGAAGGCCATGTCGTAGGCATTGCGATAACCGGCGCTCCAGATCTCCCAGGCTTTTCCATCGGGATCGGTGCTGACGACATAGCCACCGGGAGCGAGAATGCCGACCGCATGGCCGCCAGCGTCCCACATCCGCGGGATGATCCGGTCTTCGTCCCAGTTGGCCGGCACGCGGCTCGTGCCATCCGGCGGCAGCTCCATCCGCCGCTGTGTGGAGCGGATGCCAGCAAGCGTCTGCGGCTCGGTGAGATCCTTCATTACGAACGGGACCTTTGTGTGGTTGCCACAGATGATGAAGAGTTTTGTACCATCGGGCGAGAGCGTGATGGCGTGTGGGCCGTGCTCACCGACGCCTTCGAAACCGCGGAGCTTTTCGACCGTGTCGAGCGTGTCGTTCTTATCAGAGTCGGTGACGCGGTAGAGCCCGCTGCCGGGGCCACCGTTGCAGATGACATAGAGCGCATCGAAGGCGCACAGGAGGCCCTGTGCCGCAGTGAGCGGCACAGGAATTTTTTCGATGATCGTTGGCCGGGAGCCGTCGAGCGGCGCGGGCGTGATCCGCACCAGGCCCTTGTCGCCCTGATCGCTGGCGATGAGCCGCCCCTTCGGGTCGGTCGTGATGCAGACCCACGACCCGAGTTCATCCTTTGGCACGACGAAGAGCCGCTCGATCTGAAAGCCCGGCGGCACGTGGAACGGCCCGCCGGCCGGCTGCGGCGACTCCGGCGTGGTGGTCGCACCACGCACTACCGGCATACGTTCAACAGGCTGCTCCCAGCGGGCCTTGGCGGTGGCCTTCTCCGGCTCGGCCGCCATGGTCGTGGATCGGGTGGCAAGCAAGGCGAGCCCCG
>CAYSPN010000760.1:0-1808 GCA_964432895.1 uncultured Candidatus Kuenenia sp. | reverse complement strand
TCGCTCAAGCGGGTGGTGGAGGAGGCCGGGGTGAAGGTGGGCGACCTGGTGCATGCCGTCCGCGTGGCGGTGACGGGCAAGACGGTGGGCCCGGGGCTCTACGACTGCCTGGCGATCTTGGGCAAGCAGAAGTCGCTCGAGCGTCTCGAACGATCGCTCCCGTTGTGCGGGTAGTTCTGTTCTGGTGCTATCCTGGGGCGGTCTATGGACCGTGACGGCCTTGAAGCTCGTCGTCGTTCTCGCCGCCATCTGTGTCGCATTCGCTGGCACTCAGACCACGGCCCGCGAGGCCGGTGAGCGTGTCGGCGACTTAGGCACCGACCGCGACGCCTTCACGCCGTCCACCCATACCGTCGACCCGGGCACGGTCCTCACCGAGGCGTCGTATGTCTTCATCGACAACCCTGTCGGCCTGCCCACCAGCAACTATCCCGAGTTGCTGATCCGCATCGGCGGCAATGACTGGTTCGAATGGCGGTTCGGCGTTAACTACGGCGTCGGCTCGCAGGGCAACATCGTGACCAGCGTGGAGGTGGGTGAGGGCCCGTTGAAGCGACGATCCCTTTACGAATCGAGCGTGCTCTACGGGTTCAAGGCAGATGTCTCCGAACAGGATGGCCTTCTGCCGGAGAGCTGCTTCATCATGGAGGCGTCCACGCCGACCTATGGCGAGGCGTTCGGCACGGTGCCGGTGGCGACCTACGTGGCCGGCTATGAACTGCCCGCCGGGTGGAAGCTCGACGCCGCCGTCCGCTACGCCTACTCCGAGGGAGCGGTCAACTGGTTTGACCGCTGGACTCCGTCGGTCGTCCTCCGCGTGCCGCTCACGGACCGTTGGGAGGTGCATGCTGAATACTTCGACACGTTCACGCATCGGAACGTCGTCGATGTGAATCGTGCGTTCTTCAGCCCCGGCACCCACTATCTGCTGACGAAGAACTTCGAGATCGGCCTGCGGGTTGGCTGGGGGGTCACCGAGGCAGCAGCCCCGTTCTTCTCCGACGCCGGCTGCGGCTGGCGGTGGTAATCCGCCCACCGACTTTGCCGCCACAGACCGCGCCGGCTACATTCCGCCTTTACCCCGAGCCCGGCCATCCTGGCAGTCTCGGCTTGGCGACCGCAGGTCGCTCGTGCTAAACCGCCCCTCCGGGGCTGACGCCTCCGCTTTCCACTTCCTCTCTGGAGTCTCCCGCATCATGCCGCTGCTCGTCGTCGGAAGCATCGCCCTCGATTGCATCGAAACCCCCACCGCCAAACGCGACGACGTGCTGGGAGGATCGGCCGTCTTCTTCTCCTACGCCGCCAGCTTCTTCTCGCCAGTGCGAATGATCGGGGCAGTGGGCGAAGACTGGCCGCAGCAACACACCCAACTGCTGGAGACCCGCGGCATCGACACCTCCGGCCTGCAGACGATTACCGGCGGCCGTACCTTCCGTTGGCGGGGCCGCTACCTCCCCAACATGAACGACCGCGAGACGCTGGAGGTACATCTCAACGTGCTCGGGGAGTTTCAGCCGAAGCTCAACGGCACCCACCGCGATTGTCGTTTTCTGTTTCTAGGCAATGCCTCGCCGGTGGTGCAGCTGAGCGTGCTCGATCAGGCCAAGGGGGCGGAACTGACCGTTGCCGACACGATGGACCTCTGGATCAACATCCAGCGGGATGAACTGGGCCAATTGATGAAGCGAATCGACGGTCTGGTGCTCAATGACTCCGAGGCCAAACTGCTTGCTGATGACGAGAATCTCGTCCGGGCCGGCGAGGCCGTGCTGGCGATGGGTCCGAAGTTCGTCGTGATCAAGAAGGGC
>CAYSPN010000759.1:0-5974 GCA_964432895.1 uncultured Candidatus Kuenenia sp. | reverse complement strand
ATCCAAGCCCGCAGCGCAAGCAAGGGAAAGCGTGCGGCGTTCCGTTAACGGTGCTCCTACTCGTCCTTCTCCTCCTTCGTGCGGCCGCGGACGTAGAGCCGGATCGGCACCTCCCGGAAAGGCGTCGTCTTGCGGAGGGCGCCGACGAGATACCGCTTGTAGCCCTCCGACACGCTCTTCGGCGCGCTGGTCGAGAGCACGATCGTCGGCGGCGCGGTTTCCACCTGCGTGGCGTAGTAGATCCGCACCGGCCGGCCACGAGGGTCGGCCGGCGGATGGTTGGCCTCGATCGCCTCCCGCACGATCGTGTTGAGCTTCGCCGTCGGCACCCGCTCGTGGCTCTGCCGGTAGAGCCGCTGCGCTGTGTCGACCACCGCCTTCACGTTGCGACCGCTCGTCGCCGTCACGAACGCTACCGGTGCCCAAGGCATCGTGCGGAAAGTGTCCCGCAGGTAGTCGGCCCATTCGCCTCGCTCGACATCCCCTGCATAGAGATCCCACTTGTTGACGACGAACACCACCGGCTTCGCCTCTTCCATGATCGTGTCGGCGAGCTGTTTGTCGACGCGGCCCACTGGTTCCGAGGCGTCGAAAAAGAGCAGCACGACGTCGGCCCGCCGGATGCTCCGCTGCGCCCGGTGCGTGGAGTAGAAGTCGATGTCGGTCTTGCGGCTCTTCGTCCGCCGCAGGCCTGGCGTGTCGATGGCGAGAAACGTGTGGCCGTCGACGTCGAACCGCACGTCGACCGAGTCGCGGGTCGTGCCCGCCACGGGGCTGGTGATCACCCGCTCCTCCTGGGCCAGACTGTTGACGAACGTGCTCTTGCCCACGTTCCGCCGGCCCACCATCGCGAGCTTCATTTCCGGCAGTTCGGTCGAGGGCTCCTCGCCGCTGTCGTCGGCCTCCGGCAGCCGGGCCAGGATCGCGTCGACGAGCGGCTCGCGGTTGCGGTGCTGCCGGGCACTGACGATCAGTGGCTCGCCGAAGCCAAGCGACGCGAACTCATGGGCATGATTGTCGAGCCTGGCGTCGTCGGCCTTGTTGGCGACGAGCAGGACCGGCACGCCGATTTTTCGTACGCGGGCGGCCACCTCGTGGTCGGCCGGCACGAGTCCCGAACGGACATCAACGACGAAAAGAATGACCGCCGCCTCGGCGAGGCCCGCCTCGATCTGCGCGTCGATCCGGGCGGTGAGCCCGTCGGGGTCGTCGAAGCCCATTCCGCCGGTGTCGACCAGATCGACCGTGCGGCCCTCCAGCGAGAGTCGTTGCACGAGTCGGTCACGCGTCACGCCCGCCGTCGGGTCTTCGATGGCGATCCGCTTCTCGACGAGCCAGTTGAAGAGGGTCGATTTGCCGACATTGGGCCGGCCGACGATCGCGATCTTGGGAATCAACTTTGGAACCAAGGGTGCATCTCGGGCGTGTGGGGCATTGACCGGTCTCGCCCGATCGGCGGGCGTGACCAGCACGCCAGACCATCCCAGCTTACCTCGCCGACCGAGATTTGGTGCCAGGCACCATTTTGAGGACGTTGTCGCGGGTGACGGGCTGGATGACGCCCCGCTCGGTGATGATGGCGGTGATCAACCGCGCGGGCGTGACGTCGAAGGCGGGATTGTAGGCCCGGGCGTGTTCCGGGGCGGCCTGCACCCCGAGCGGTCGCAGCACCTCCGAGGCGGCCCGCTCCTCGATCGGGATGTCGGCACCTGTTTCGAGCGACAGATCGAACGTGCTCGATGGGGCAGCCACGAAGAACGGCACGCCATGGGCCTCGGCGAGCACGGCGAGGCCGTAGGTGCCGATCTTGTTCGCGGTGTCGCCGTTGGCCGTGATCCGGTCGGCGCCGACGATGCACGCTCCCACCCTGCCCGTTCGCAACAGCTGGGCTGCCGCCGAATCGACGAGCACCGTCACCGGAATGCCGCGTTCCACCAGTTCCCAGGCGGTCAGCCGGGCGCCTTGGAAGAGCGGCCGCGTCTCGTCGGCAAACACGTCGAATCGCCGTCCCTGCTCCCATGCGGTCGTGATCACCGCGAGGGCCGTGCCGTCGCCACCGGTGGCGAGCGCACCGGTGTTGCAGTGCGTGAGCACACCTCCCTCGGGCAGGATGGCTGCGCCATGCCGACCGATGGCGGCGCACAGTCGCCGGTCCTCCTCGTGGATGCTTCTGGCCTCTGCGAGCGCCGCTGCCGCCAGTGCCGCCGCCGGGGTGTTTTCAGGCAGGCTGGTGAGCACACCGACCGTCCGTTCCACCGCCCAGCGGAGGTTGACCGCGGTCGGCCGTGCACAGGCGAGCAGCTCGGCACGGGCCAGCACATGGGCCCGCGCCTTCTCCGGAGACAGCACGTCACGGACGGCCTCGCCCGCCGCCACTGCCAGACCATAGGCTCCGGCGACACCGATCGCAGGGGCGCCGCGGACCCGCAGCGATTTGATCGCCTCCACCAGCGTGTCGACATCGTGGCAGGCGATCCACTCAAGCCGAGTCGGCAGGAGGGTCTGGTCAATGAGTTCGAGGTGACCGGCGTCGGGGTGGCCGGCGGCTGGGCCGTGCCAGCGAAGGGATGCGGGAATCATATGGAACGAGGGACGGGAGCGAATTTCGCGGCGAAATTCGCTCCCGTCCCCTATTTTCCTCCTTGCTTCGTTAAGTGCGCCGGCTCGCAGGGCAGGCCAAAGGCATCGGCCACGGCCCGATGGACGAGGCGGCCGCGATAGACGTTCACCGCCGAAAGGATCGCGGGGCTGCCAGCCGCCGCCTTTTCCACGCCCTGCGCCGCCAGTTGCAGCACGTATGGCAGCGTGGCATTGCAGAGGGCGTAGGTGCTCGTTCTCCCAACGGCACCCGGCATGTTGGTGACGCAGTAGTGCACGACATCGTCCACCACGAAGGTCGGGTTGGCATGCGTCGTCGGCCGGCTCGTGGCCACGCAGCCCCCCTGATCGATCGCCACGTCGATGATCACGGCCCCCGGCTTCATGAGCTTGAGGTCATCACGTTCGACAAGGTGGGGCGCCCGCGCGCCGGGAATGAGCACGCTGCCAATCACGAGGTCGGCCCTGGCAATCTGCTCGCGGATCGTGTGGCGGTCGGAATAGAGCACGTCGATGTTCGGCGGCGTGACGTCGTCGAGATACCGCAGCCGTTCGAGGTTTGTATCGAGCAGGCCGACATTCGCGCCGAAGCCAGCGGCCACCTTGGCGGCATTGGCACCGACGCTGCCCGCGCCGAGCACCGTCACATGCGCTGGTGCCACACCCGGCACGCCGCCGAGCAGGATGCCCCGGCCCATCTGCGGCTTTTCCAGATACTTCGCCCCCTCCTGGATGCTCATCCGCCCGGCCACCTCGCTCATCGGGATGAGCAGCGGCAGCCGGCCACGGTCGTCGCGGAGCGTCTCATAGGCCACGGCGGTGGCGCCGGTGGCCAGAAACCCTTCGGTGAGCGAACGGTCGGCGGCGAAGTGAAAGTAGGTGAACACCGTCTGGCCCGGACGGATGAGCTTCAGCTCGGGGGCCTGAGGCTCCTTCACCTTCACGATCAGGTCGGCCCGAGAGAACACCTCCTCGGCCGTGTCGACGAGTTCCGCACCGCAGGTGGCGTAGGCCTCGTCGGTGAGGCCCGAGCCCGCGCCTGCCGTCCGCTGCACGAGCACGCGATGGCCGGCACGCACCAACTCCTCCACGCCGACCGGGAGCATCGACACCCGATACTCGTCCTTCTTCGTTTCCTTCGGGATGCCGACGATCATGTGGGCCTCTGGTTGGGGATGGTGTGGTCGGGCAAACCCTCACCCATGCAAGCCCGAAGCGCAAGCGAGGGACATCCGGGTATGGGATCACGGCGTCCCTCGCTTGCGCTTCGGGCTTGGATGAAACGGCGTCCCTCGCTCCCGCTTCGGGCTTGGATGAAACGCCTCAGCCCTGTTTCGCTACGCGATCTTGTAGCTGGCCGGCATCGGGGGCGGGTAGTTGCCGTCCTTGTCGGGCACGACCGGCGGCGTGGTCTCCCACGTGATGTTCTCCGGCATCGTGCGGAAGTTGCTCTTCAGCAGGTCGTTGTAGCTAACCTGCTTGCCAGTGTAGGTGGCCGTCCGGCCGAGCACCGATGAAAAGCTCGACGTCGTGCCGTAGTAGGCGTTGTTGAGGGGCTTGTCGTTGCGGATCGCGTCCTGCAACTCGTCGTGCTCCACCTGGTAGGGATTCGCAGCCTTGCCGTCGTACTTCCAGAGCACCTTGCCGGCGTGATCGGTAATCTCGCCGATCTTCACGTAGCCCTTCGTGCCCTGGAACTCCTCGTTCACGCGGCCGTCGCCGCCGGGGAACTGCCTGCACTGACTGGCGATCCGCACGCCGCCAGGGTAGGTGAAGTTGACCGCGTGATGGTCGTAGATCTCGCTTGGCTGGTTGGCGATGCGATTCTGCTTGCCGCCCACACCGTAGGCCGTTTCCGGGAGCTTGTCGAGGAACCAGTTGGCGACGTCGATGTTGTGGACGTGCTGCTCGCAGATGTGGTCTCCGCAGAGCCAGTTGAAGTGGTACCAGTTGTGGACCTGAAACTGCATCTCCGTGGTGTCCTTCTGCCGCGGGCGATACCAGATGCCGCTGCCGTTCCAGTAGACCTGGCCGCCGATGATGTCGCCGGCCAATCCCTCGCGAACGCGGGCCAGTGTCTGACGATACTTGTCGTCGTAGTGACGCTGCAGCCCGACCACGACCTTGAGCTTCTTCTCGTCAGCGAGCTTCGCGGCCTGGAGGCACAGGTTGGCGCCGAACGCATCGACGCAGACCGGCTTCTCCATGAAGACGTGCTTGCCGGCCTTGATCGCCTCTTCGAAGTGGAAGGGGCGGAAGCCCGGCGGCGTGGCCAGGATGACCAGGTCGCAGTGCTCCAGCACCTGCTTGTAGCCGTCGAGTCCCTTGAACTGCCGATCCTCCGGCACCTCGACCTTGTCCTTCATCGACTCGACCGCCTTGAGCGCGCCCTTGATGCGGTCGTCGAACGCGTCGGCGATCGCGGTCACTTTCACGTTCGAGCCGGGCACGGAGAGCGCCTGCTGGAGGGCGCCGGTGCCGCGGCCGCCGGCCCCGATCAATCCCACGCGGATGACGTCGGCCGAGGGCGACTGCGCGTGGACGGCACGCATGCTGGCGAGCGTGGCGCCGGCGATACCGGCTGCCTTCAGGGCATCGCGACGGGACAGGTGGCTCGAGGCAGAAGGCTCGCGGGAAGCGGACATGCTTTGCACTCCAGAATGTGGGGCTGGCGGGCGAAAGCCAGCCGGCGCGTGGCGAGGGTAGAGGGAACGGACTGCCAGTGGGGCATCCCGCCCAACCATACGAGCATACCCTCTGGTGCGCAGGCCTGGAAATCCGGAAATGCCGCCCGGCGCCGGGGCCGCGGCCATCCAGTACCATCCACGCGGTCATCTGCCTCTCGAGACTCCGCCGCCATGCCTGCCATCCCCTGCGATCCCGCCGCGGCACGCGAGTTTGCCCTCGTGGTGGTCGGACGCCTGCGGGCGGCGGGCCATGAGGCCCTCTGGGCCGGCGGCTGTGTCCGCGATGAACTCCTCGGCCGGACGCCGGCCGACTACGACGTGGCGACGTCGGCCCTGCCCGATCAGGTTCGCGCCGTCTTTGGCAATCGCCACACCCTGGCCGTGGGGGCCGCCTTCGGCGTGATCACGGTGCTCGGCCCTCGCGGCGCGGGGCAGGTGGAAGTGGCCACGTTCCGCAGCGATGCGGCCTACACCGACGGCCGGCACCCGGCCGGCGTGACCTTCACCAACGCCCGCGAGGATGCGCTGCGGCGCGACTTCACGATCAACGGCCTGTTCCTCGATCCCGTCACCGGCGAGGTGCACGACTACGTCGATGGCCGGGCCGATCTCACCGCGGGGATCGTGCGGGCGATCGGCAATGCCGCGATGCGGTTTGGCGAGGATCACCTGCGGATGCTCCGCGCGGT
>CAYSPN010000758.1:0-2225 GCA_964432895.1 uncultured Candidatus Kuenenia sp. | reverse complement strand
CGGCGTCACGGGCGAGGCGATCGTGCCGCGGGGGTCCAGTCGCACCGACGCCGGGGTGCATGCGCTCGGCCAGGTGGTAGCGTTCACGACCACGAGCAGCCTCGAGCCGGGGGTGTGGGTGCGGGCGCTCAATGCCAAGCTACCCTCCGACATCACGGTCGTGGAGGGATTTGCCGCCTCGGACGGCTTTGATCCGGTCTGGGCCGCCGTCCGCAAACGCTACCGCTACCGCATCCACGATGCGGCGTGGCGTCCGGTGCTCCAGCGGCATCTGGTCTGGCGGTGGAAATCCCGGCTCGATGTGCCCGCGATGCAGGCCGCCGCCGCCGAACTCGTCGGCGAACACGATTTCACCAGCTTCGAAACCGTCCCCTCCACAAGGCGATCGAAAGTTCGCACAATCCATTCCGCTGAAGTGTTTCGCCACTCCGGCTACGATGACGCCGCCGACGCAGAAGTCTGGCTGGAGGTCGTCGGCAACGGTTTCCTTTACAACATGGTGCGGATAATCACGGGATCGCTCGTGATGGTTGGCTCCGGCAAGCGGAGGCCGGAGTGGATTCGCGAGGTGATCGCGGCCCGGAGTCGCCCGCTGGCGGGCCCGACGGCCCCGCCGCAGGGGCTTGTGCTCGTGTCGATCGACCTCGACCTCGACGGTTCCCACAATCCACCCACTTCGAATCCGGCGCCAGCATGGCAAGAATCCCCGAACAACTCGGAAAACTGACGCTCAGCCGACAGCTGGGCATGGGCCGGCACTGCCAGGTGTGGGAGGCCGTGGACACAGACTCCGGCCGGCGGGTGGCAGTGAAGGCTGTCGTTCCCGAGATGGCCGGGGATGCGGGCCAACGCCGGCTGCTCCGACACGAACTCGCGGTGGCCCGCAGCCTCGACCATCCCGCGATCATCCGCATCGACGAATTCTCCACGGCCGGCGGTCTGCCGCACCTTGTGATGGAACTCTACCCGCATGCCAATCTCAAGAAGCAGGCCGCCGTTGGCGTCGATGAGATCGCGCCGCGACTGCACCGCATCGTCACGCAGGTCGCCTGGGCGCTCGACCACATGCACGGACGCGGCTGGGTGCATCGCGATGTGAAGCCGGAAAATGTTCTTGCTTCGGCCGACGGCGAGGTCAAGCTGATCGATCTGGCGATCGCCGCACGAAAGTCCGGAGTCTTCAAGAGGCTTTTGGGCGGAAAGGTGAAGGCACAGGGCTCGCCCAGCTACATCGCACCGGAGCAGATCCGCGGCCTGCCGGTCGATCCGCGGTCCGACGTCTACTCCTTGGGGTGCGTGCTGTTCGAAATGCTCGCAGGCATGCCGCCATACACTGCGTCCACCACCGAGGAACTCCTGCACAAGCACCTGTCAGCGACGCCGCCCTCGGTCGAGGCCTTCAACCGGAATGCCACCGCGAGTGTTTCGAAACTGATCCGGCAGATGCTCGCCAAGCAACCGGCCGACCGTCCTGCTTCGATGAAGGCCGTCGTGCAGCATGTCGGCGTGATCAAGTTCCTGAACCGGGTGGGCGACTGAACGACAGCCGGCGCCGGGCGGGCTGGATGCCTTGACGAGGCTCGGCACGATATGGACGGGCATCCGCGTATCCCTTGCTTGCGCTGCGGGCTTGGATGACACCCCACTCCCATGCAAGCCCGAAGCGCGAGCGAGGGAATCCGCTGCGTGGACACAAAAAGCAGGCTGAACCCCGGATAATGCCGAATTGACGCGGGGTTCGACCAGCGGTGACAATCTCCGGCACACCCCGTTCCCGTGAGGTCATCGAATGTCGTCCGGATTGCATCGACTGCCGCTCGAAAAGCCCATCTACGAGATTGAAGACAGGATCTCGCAGCTGGAGGCCGCACCAGTCGGTGCGCAGGAGCAGGAAGAACTGCGGCGGCTGAAGCGGGAACTGGTCGACGTTCAGAAGAACGTGTTCGGGAGCCTCGATCCCTGGCAGACGGTCGAGGTGGCCCGGCATCCCAATCGCCCCAAGACAAGCGACTATCTTTCGCTCGTCTTCGACGAGTTCGTCGAACTGCATGGTGACAAGTCGTTTGGCGATGATCCGGCGATGCTGACCGGGTTTGCCAAACTCGAACAGCACAAGGTGCTGGTCGTCGGCCACCAAAAAGGAAAGACCTTGGCCGAGCGGCAGGCCTGCCACTTCGGCTGCGCCCACCCCGAGGGTTACCGCAAGGCGATGGGCAAAATGCGGC
>CAYSPN010000757.1:0-1738 GCA_964432895.1 uncultured Candidatus Kuenenia sp. | reverse complement strand
AACCGTTTCGATGCCCAGCATCTTCGACGATGCGGAGTTCGCCCCAACCGAGCGGCGGATGCTCCTGCCCGTGCGCGACATCGGTCTGGCGGCAGTGGTTCATGTCCGCACGTTGCCGCCGGCCAACACGGCCCTCCGCGTACGAGTCCGTGTCGGCGCTGCTGTCATCCCGTGGCGGATCAAGGCGGCAGGCCGCTATGCCGTGGTCGCCGGTCGACTCGACGGCCACCTGATCGGCGTGGCATGGCCGATCGCGAATGGCGATGGGCAAAAAGCAAGCGCCCATTCCTGCCTGCCGCCGCAGGCCCCGGCGACGTGGGATATCGTCCTCCCCTGGTCGGATGGCAGCCCCTCGGCGAGCAACACTGATGGCGGCGACGGTCCGCCGCCCGTGCTCGGACTCGGCGTCACATCCGCCGGCATGCCGCTAGCCTGTGGCGACGCCGACGCCATGATCGAACACGTGGCCATATGGCGTGACGTGCTCCATCGCCCGGCAGCCGATGGCGTCGTGGAATGGCGACTCGGGCCCGATGCCTTCTTCGTGCTCGGGGATTTTCCTTCGGGTAGCCGCGATTCCCGGCACTGGGGACCGCTCGGCCGCAGGAGCCTTCGCAGCCGGGCGACGTCATTGCCGCGAACCCGAGGCGGTTCAATCAAGCGGCTCTGAGCGATAGGCTTGCGACAGCAGCGTGAACGCACGAGCCGCAGCGAGCGCATGCTCGCGAATTTCGTCGGGCCCGTCGTCTTCGACGGCATGCTCCAATTCCTCCAGCCGATCCTGGAACAGTCGCGACTTCATGAGGTGGTAGTCGCTGACCTTCCAACGACGCAGGTAGGTGCCGACGACGAGTCGCCTGTTCCAGCTCTCGCATACCGGTATCCAGTGAAGGGCATGCTCCCGATTGCCGCTCATCGCTGCCGACGCTGCTTCCGTCCTAGCGACCGACAGCTCCTCGAGCACCTCGTTGGGTGGAGGATAGTAGGCGTAGCAACCGACCACGCTCATCGCCACGATCCCGGCGAGCCCCACCATCGCCAGAACCGGGCCCGGGACCTCCACGTCATATCGCCGTGACGTCTTCCCCATCGGCGCGGCCTCCCGCCTGACCAGCCACGCGTCGATCCGGCGTGAGGGATCGGCGAAGCGAAGGAGTCCACCGACTGTCGCCAGACAGGCAAGCATGCCAGCCCCGAACCACTCGTGCGGCTGGGTCTCCAGCCGCACCCGTCGAACAATTTCAGCAACAAACCCGCCCGTCGGCATGCTGCTCGGCGGAAACGGCGCACAATAGCCGTCAAAGGCATGGGTGTGTCCGGCCGGCTCGACGTCTCGGGGATAGAGTGGACGCTCGATGCCGTACGAAAGCCCCACCACGACGAGGAGCATGAGCCCCACCCAGACCGCCAGCTTACGCCAGCCGTAGTTCAACCCCATCCAGGCCATGAGCCCCAGATTCATGCCGGCACCGAACGTCAGGAGGATGAAGGCGGCTCCAATAGAGTTGCCGTGCTGGAACATCGATCCAAGCTGGCCCATGGCAGTCATCGGGGTCGCATAGGCCGGGATCGCGATGCCGGTCATTACCAACGGCGACCACGGATTGTCGTGTGCCATGGAACGCTGTAGCGATCCTGTCGGCAGGAGCACTGCCAGCAGGCCGACCCCCAGGATTCCGATGCCAATCAGGCCAGCGGTGGGGCCAACTGCCTCGTGGGCCATTTCAACCGCGATGGC
>CAYSPN010000756.1:0-4402 GCA_964432895.1 uncultured Candidatus Kuenenia sp. | reverse complement strand
GTCGACATCCCGCAGAAGGCCTTCATGGCGGTGCTCGACACCGGCGCCGAGCGGCCGTGAACGACGAGGTCGAGCCGCGTGACTGACCAGCCTCCGCCGTCCGACGATCCGCTCCCCAGCACGATTCGGGCGCTCGGCTGGACGAGCTTTCTTACCGATCTCTCCAGCGAGGCGATCTATCCGCTCTTGCCCGCCTTCGTGAAGAGCCTTGGCGGCACGAGCGTCGAGATCGGGCTCATCGACGGGGTCGCCAATGCGGTGGCTGCGGTCGTAAGGCTGCCCAGCGGTGCGATCTCCGATACCATCGGCCGCCGTCCGCTGGTGCTCTTCGGCTACGGGCTCTCCGCGATCATCCGGCCGCTCATGGGCCTGGTCGCGTCGCCCATGGGGGTGATTCTCGTGCGGATGGCTGACCGGTTCGGCAAGGGCATCCGCAGCGCCCCCCGCGACGCGCTCGTGTCGGACTTGGTCGAGCCCGCCGGCCGCGGCAGGGCTTTCGGCCACATCCGTGCGATGGACCATGCCGGCGCGGCACTGGGGCCGCTGGTCGCGATGCTGTTTCTGCTCGCGTTTCCTGGCCGCGAGCGGCTGCTCTTCCTGCTCGTGCTGCTGCCTGGTCTCGTCACGCTCGCCGTGATCTGGAAGACGGTTCGCGATGCCCCCAGCCGCACGGCGGTGGCGGCCCGCACGGCACTGAGCCCAAGCCTCTCCCGCCCGCAGGCAATGCTCCTGGGCAGCGTGGGGGTCTGGTCGCTCGGCGCGGCGAGCGAGCAGTTTCTCCTCATGCGGGCAGCGGAGATTGGCGTGCCGGCGGCGCTGGTGCCGTTGGTCTGGCTTGCCATGAGCCTCGCCAAGAGCGGCTCGGCCCTGGCCGCGGGCCGGCTGGCAGACGCCTGGCACCCGCGGCTGGCGCTCGCCGCCGGCTGGCTCGTCTTCGCCGCAGCCTATGCCGGCCTCGCCGCGACGGCGCACCTATGGGCGGCACTCGCGCTGATGATGCTCGTCGGCGTGGCGTATGGGCTGGCGGAGCCGGCCGAGCGGTCGCTCGTGGCACGGCTGGCCCCGGAGGGCAGGCAGGGCGGCGCGTTCGGCTGGTACACGCTCGTGCAGGGGCTCATGGCGCTGCCAGCGGGGCTTCTGGCCGGCTGGCTCTGGCAGCAGGGGCCGGCGGGGCCGGCGAAGGCGTTTGCCGCCACCGCAATCCTCGCCGTGTCGGCGTGCGGAATGCTCCTCGTCAGCATCCGCGAGTCGAAACCGCTCTGTCAACGCATCTAGCGGCGTGCCGCGCGGCGACCACCAACGAACGGAAGGCCGGACTGAACGTCACCGCCGCCTGGACCAAACGACGTTCCTGGACCAAACGACGCCGCGAAGGCAGCGAAGGCCTGTGCAGTAGGCGTTGACGTGGCCGTCGAAGGAGTTGGCCCATCACTGTTCGACGCGACAACCAGAGCCTCTTCATCAGAGGTCGTGCCTGCGGCAAGGAGCTCAACAGGGGCCGCCACGTTTTCCAGGTCCCCCGTGTCGGTCTGAACACCCACCCCGCACCACAATACCGGCTCATCCCACACGACCTTGATGGTATCGGCGTACCACCCACGATTCGTCGAGAGATCTACGATCTCACTCGAGAGTTGCAGGCCACTCTCCATAAACGTCACGTTGTTCCAGATATCATCGCCGTCGATGAACTGGAGGCTGCCACAAGTCGTGACGTCCAAGGCGAGGAAGGGTTCCACGCTGACCGCAGGCTCGCACGCGATCCAACCCATTGCTTCAAATTGAAATACAGGGCCGTCAACCTCCCCGCGACGTCGGAGGGTTAGTGGCTGCTAACCCTCCGGCTTTGCGGGCACGAGCCTGACCTGCCGGATGTCGCAGGCGGCCTGCTTGGCAATCTGCTTGGGCGCAATCCGCAGCGTGTGCTGCCCGGCCGTGAGCGGCCCGACGCGGCCGACGACTCGGGCACGAAAATCCTGGAAGCCCCCGGTGGCCTCGACGACAAACTCGAGCGGCGCGAAAGCCACCGGCTGCCCGGCATCGACGGCGACCGTCATGACACTGCCACCCTGACCGGGACCGCAGCCCTGCAGCACCTCCACGTCGAACGTCCCTGCCCGCGTGACCGTGAACGACCAGACGGCGGCATCGGTGGGCCGGGTCCAGAAGCCGAGGGTCTGCTTCGTCTCGGCAGGCTCGTATCGCAGCACCGTTCCCTGCACGGTGGCGTCTCGGCCGTGCAGTGTCACGACGCCGTCATCCGCCTGGGTCGGCGGCTGACCCTCGCAGGCGGGAGAAAGCATCACCGTCTTCACCTGTATGCCGTCCACCTGCCGTGTGCATCGCACCGTGAGCGTGCTGGGCTTCGTGTCTACCACATACAGCCGTCCGAGCGACAGCGTGGCATCGCGGTCCGGACTACCCGTCGTGGCCGCTGTGCCCGCGACCTTCGCCGTGCCGAATGCGACCTCCACTTCGGAGCCGGTCGGCCCGGCATTCGCATAGGTCAGTGACACATCGTACATGCCCCAGCGCGTGGGCTTGTAGTCCCAACTGCACTGGTTTGTCTCGTCGCCGACGATCCGACCATCGTGCGTCGTGAAGAAGATTCGACCGTCGGCGTCCTGCCGGCCGCCCTCGGCGGCAGAGAGTCGCTGACAGCACAGAACGGGCAGAAGGAGTGCGAGCAGTGTGTTGCGGAGCATGATTGGACTTTCGAAGAGAATGAGGGGCGGTTCCCCTGCAAGCCCGACGCGCGAGCGAGGGAATCCGTGTTCACGCCGAGCCTGGTCCAGTGGACGCTGCCTCCCGTTTTCCCTTGCTTGCGCCGCGGGCTTGGATGAGGGTGGATCACTCCAGACCGCATCCCAGTTTTAACCAGCGACTCCCAGCGACCGCCAGCCGGCCCGCCGGGCGGCGGCGACGTCGAGTTCCGGATCGTCGCCCACGAGCAGCACCTCGTCCGGCCCGCAGCCGAGCCGATGCTCGACCCAGCGAAAGAATTCCGGCGCCGGCTTTCGCCAGCCGATCTCCGACGATGCAAAGACGTGCGGCACCCACGACAGCGGCTCAAGCCGCTCCGCGATCGCCAGCAGCCGCTCGTCAAAGTTGCTCGCGAGCGCCACCGTCACCCCAGCGTCGAGGGCCCGCCGCACGAGGTCGCTGCCGTGCGCCAGAGGCTGCCATGCATCGACCTGCCCGAAGTGCTCCCAGAGCTCGGCGAATATCGCTGCCGAAACGGCCGAGCCGCTGAAGACGTCGTCGACGATGGCCCACCACCGCTCGGCCTCGCGAGCACGGCTGGTGGCAAACGCCGGCACCGCCGCCGCATCGATCACCTCCTGCCGCCGCCAAGCCGCCTTGAACCGCTGCTGGATGATGCCCCCGTCGACCGTCAAGCCGTGCCGTGACGCCGCCCGCTGATAAGCCACCGCGACCGACGGGCTCGGCTCGATGAGCGTACCCACCACGTCGAACACGACGACGCTCACACCCACCGGCGGAAACGCCGCGTTCGCATGTGCTTCCACCAACGCGGCATCGCCCGACGGAGTCATGTACGTTCCAGGAAGGCTACCGCCGCGGGATCAATCCCAGATCGAGCCCGAAGACAAACATCATCAGGCTCAAGATGAGGGCCAACCCGAGGTAGGACAGCACAGCCACCACCTTTTCGCTCGGCGGCTTGCCGCGGATCCATTCATACACCAGAAACACCATATGCCCACCGTCCAAAACGGGGATGGGCAGAAAATTTACCACCGCGAGATTCGCGCTGAGCATCGTCAAAAACAGCAGGAAGTGGCTGAATCCCTCCTCCGCCGACTTGCCCGCCTGCTTGGCGATCTCGATCGGCCCCCCGAGCAGGCGGGGGCTGATCTGGTTGCTCGTCAGCTTGTGGAGGAAGCGGTAGACCAGCGACAGGTTTTCAAACGCCTTGCGGCCGCCCCGCGAGAGCGCGTCGAAGAACGAACCGGCCCGCACGATCTCATAGACCGGCTCGAACACGAGCCCGCGGTCCACAACGAACTGGTCGTCAGCATCCTTGGTGGCGAGTTCCACGGTGCGTCGCGTGCTGCCGCCGGCTGCATCGGCCGCCGACTCCACCTCGACCGCCAACTTCGTCCCCTCACGCACCTGTTGAAGCACCGATGCAACGTAGGGCCAACTCGGCGACTTCGCCGACAGCTCAAGCCCTGCATCTGCCGCCGGCTCCTTTTGACCAGGCTCGATGAAGGCCACACGGACAACCCGCTCGCCAGGCTGAATCCCGGCCTCCGCCGCCGGACTGCCGACTTCGACGGCCGCCACGGTCGCATCGACACCGATCGCCGCGCCGATCGCGGAGAGCGACACCGGGCTCGACGGCCACCGCGGATCCTCGATCCAGGTCACGGTGCGG
>CAYSPN010000755.1:0-3001 GCA_964432895.1 uncultured Candidatus Kuenenia sp. | reverse complement strand
TCGGCCTGTGCGCTGATTCTGGTCGTGATGATGGTCGTGGAACGGGGCGTGTTCGCGGGGCTTGTGGCGATGATCAGCAACGTCTTTCCGATGATCCTGATGTTTGGGTTCCTCGGCTGGACGCGGACGCCCCTCGACATCGGCAGCGTGATGACCGCGTCGATCGCACTGGGGATGGCGATCGATGGCACGCTCCACTTCCTCACCTTCTACCGTCGGTCCATCGACTCAGGACTCGAGTCCACCGCGGCGGTGTATGCCGCGTTTGAGCACTGCGCCGCAGCGATGACGGAGAGCACGATTGTGTGCGCCCTCGGCATCCTGATCTTCTCGCTCAGTTCGTTCGCGCCGACGAGTCGTTTTTCCTGGATGCTGGCCTCCTTGATGATGGCGGCGCTGGCGGGCGACCTCGTGCTCCTGCCGGCGATGCTGGTGGGCCCGCTGGGCCGCTGCTTCAAGGCCCGGCATCGGGCATAGCATCCGGGCTTGGATGGCAGCCAACGCTCATGCAAGCCCGAAGCGCAAGCGAGGGAAACCGCGTGGCACCTACCCGATGCCGTGGCGGATGGCCCACACGGCGGCCTGCGTGCGGTCGTTGAGCGAGAGCTTGCGGAGCAGGTTTTGCACGTGCTCCTTGACCGTCTCGATGCTGATCTCGAGCGAGTCGGCTATCTCCTGATTGGAGAGCCCCATCGCCACGAGTCGCAGCACCTGTGTTTCCCGGGGCGTGAGCGGCACATCGATGTCGTCGGGGAGCGTTTTGTTCGCCATCGAGCCGGCGATCCGACGGAACTCCCCGGATCGCGACGGCGGTATTCCGCGGGCGGCATTCGTGACCGCCTCGATCAGTTCCCGACGGGAAGCGGTCTTGAGCACGTAGTCGGAGGCACCGGCCGAGACGGCACGGGCGATGTAGGTGGGGCTGTCGAACGAGGAAAGGATCACGATCCGGGTGTCGGGGCAGGCCTCGCGAATCGTCTTGATCGCATCGAGCCCGTCGCCGGAGCCTCCGCCCGAACCTTTGCCTGAATTCAGTCGGACATCGAGCGTGACGACGTCGGGCCGAAGCTTGCGGGCAAGCTTGAGCACCTCCGCTGCATCCGCCGCCTCTCCCACGATGCGGATCTGGGAATCCTTGAAGACGCTGGCCAGTCCCTGGCGGACGATTTCATGGTCGTCCGCGATCAAGACGCGGATCCCGGACGCTGATGGTGCGGAGGGCGACGATGAAGTGGATGGAGGTGGCATTGGAGGGCGGTTCATTGGGGGATGAAGCCCCCCGAGCATCGTTCTGAAAATCAGTATAACAAGTGGACTCGTGCGAAAAAGGGATTCGAAGAAGGGATCCGAGTGGTGACGTGTGCGGCGTGTGCGGCGTGTGCGTCCGCATCAGGAACTGTCTGCTGGGAAGAGTCATGAACGATCTGTCAGGCTTGCCCGTGGACGCGGTGCACGTGATCCGGGAAATGAATGGCGTGGTGGCGGTGTGGAAGCCGGCAGGGCTGGCCACGCAGGCGCCGCCGGGAATTCCGTCGGCGGAGTCGTGGCTGCGGCGACAGCTCCACGGCGAGTCGTCCCGTGGTTATGTCGGCGTGCCACACAGGCTCGATCGTGGCGTGTCGGGCGTGGTGCTTTTCGCCGCCACACCGCGGGCAGCGAGGAAACTCTCCCGGCAGTTCGAGCGGCGGGAGGTTCGCAAGACGTACCTGGCGATCGTGGCGGACGGCGATACGGCCCGGGAGACAATAGAGCGAATGTCGGTCGAGGCGGTGGCATGGCGCGACATGGTGGAAAAAATCGCCGAGGAGGCGAGGGCGCGGATCGTGCCGGCCGACGAGCCCGGCGGCCGCGAGGCGGTCACGCTCGCAAGGCTCCGCTGCCGGCTGTCGCCCGACAGGCTGCTGTTGGAACTCTCCCCCGTGACCGGCCGGATGCATCAATTGCGACTGCAGGCGGCGGCCCGCGGGCTGCCGATCGTGGGAGACGATCTCTATGGCGTGGTCGATGAGGCGTGGATGAAGCCTACCCAGACGAACCCCCTGCAGCCTGAGGCCGAAGTGGCATCGTCGGCCGACGATCCACGCACGCGGCCGATCGCGCTCCACGCCTGCCGCATCATCTACGCCGATCCCGATACGGGGGCGGAGGTGACGATCGAGGCGGAACTGCCTGGGTATTGGCCGGGGTCGACTCGCTGAGTCAGCTGCCGCCCAGCCAGCCTGCGTGGGC
Source organism: uncultured Candidatus Kuenenia sp. (assembly GCA_964432895.1). Taxonomy (GTDB): domain Bacteria; phylum Planctomycetota; class Planctomycetia; order Pirellulales; family UBA1268; genus CAMCQY01. The sequence continues at coordinate 772 of CAYSPN010000755.1, read as the reverse complement.
GAGCCACTGCTGAATCCAGGGCGTCGTCCACGGGCTCCATGTCGGAAAGGCGACCGAGACGACCGACAAGCCCAGCAGGGCGAGCGCCACCACGCGGCCCGCGCGGCTGCCGGCCAACCGGTCGGCGGCAGGGACGGTCGCCATCACCCACAGCGGCGCCAGCCAGAACGCCCAGCGAAACCCGCTCGATCCGCCACCGTAATTACGGTCGAGCTGTGGCCGCGAGAGATAGAACGCCAGCACCACGAGCGAAACAATCGCGATCGCCCAGGCGAGCCACTCCTGGCCGGCAACGCTCCTATCGACAGGCTGCGGTGCCTTCAGCGGCCGTCGGTTTGTCCGCCGTCGCCCTGCTGACGTGGCCAGGATCCCGATCCCAGGAATCGCGAGCAGCCATGCCGGTGTGAGCGAGAAGATGCCATGGTGGCCGACGAGCGCATGCCAGGCATACGTCATGGCAGACGGCTCGCCGCGGTCGACGCCCTGCGGCGCCCTCCAGTAGCTCGTCAGCATCTTGCCGTTCGAGAGACGAAGTGAATAGTCGTACCAGTTGTCGGGGTTCCACGATTCGCCGTCGCGGAGCGCGACGCCCGGAGGCAGCGGCCGCACCGCGGCGGCCCGGTGTGCATAAGGGGGCGAAATCGTGCCATGTGCGAGCCAGTTGGTGGAGAACGCCGCGGCGGCCACGAGCAGTGCCGCCGGCAGGGCTGCCGTGACGGTGCGGCGGAGATCGCAACTGGCCAGCACCGCGATCACCGCGGCCAGCCAGGCG
>CAYSPN010000754.1:0-1991 GCA_964432895.1 uncultured Candidatus Kuenenia sp. | reverse complement strand
AGGGAAACCGGGTGGCTGATCGACAGCCACCACGCCTACTGGATGCTCGCCGACTGGCCGACGACGCCCGCGGGCTGCTCGACGGTGGCCTGCACGGTGACGGTGGGCACGGCCCCTTCGCCGAGATCGGTCGCAATCTTCAGCTGCCGTTCGACCTTGCCCGACATGGTGCCGGCAGCGAAGGTCACCGGCAGGATGTGCACGGTGGCGGCGGTCGTTTTCGGCTCACAGGTGAGACAGCCGTCGGAGCAGGTCACCCCGGTCACGCAGAAGGGACGGTTGGCCCGCACGACGATGTTCTTCGTCACGCTCGCCCCGGGCTGCACGGTGCCCAGCGCCAAGAGCTGCGGGCTCACTGTCACCTCCGCCACGATCCGCCCTTCGACATCCATTGGGATCTGGGCGGCGCGGGGATCGTTGGTGACGAGGATCAGCTGACCATTCACGTAGCCGGCCGCGGCTTCGGGCTTGAGACGGACCGTCAGATCATAGGCGGATTGGTTCGACGAGTGCGTCGGCTTCGACAACGACACCTCGAAGTTGGCGTTGGCGCTCCGCACGTCCTTGATCTCCCAGGGCGTGCTGCCGACGTGAGTCACACGGACCGAACGTTCCGCCCCCTTGCCCAGATCGACGTTACCGAGATCGACGAACGGCGGTTCGAAGGTGACGTCGCCGCGGATGTTGCCGGCCACCCGCAGCTGCACCTCGGCGTAGTAGGGCTTGTCGAAGGTAACGGTGAGCGTGGCGCCGTGCTGACCGAGGAACGTCCGCGTGTTGAACTTGGCGACGACCTCGCCGGTCTCGTGGGTCTTGAGATCGCGGACGGTGACCTCGGGGGACGTGCAGCCGCAGCTGGTCCGCACGCCGACGACGTGCAGGGGTTCCTTGTAGATGTTGCGGAACACGAAGCGGTATTCCGTCTTCGAGCCCTTGGCCACCGTGCCGAAGTTGTGGCTCGTCGTGGAGAACATCTTCGTGGCCCATTCCTGGGCCACGGCCGCATCGCAAGGGGCCACTGCCACCGCCAGCGCACCGGCGACGAGCAGGGTTTTGCGGAAGGTCACCGATCCTGCAGAAAACATGCGGAAGATCCCGGGCGTGACGAGGGCTGCCATGCGGAAACCTCGGGCGGTCACGGAAAAGCGTACGGATGGCATTGGAGGGCCGTCAACATTCGTGGGAAGAGGAGAGTGGGCGGGATACGGATCCGCCGTCTCCCAAGTATCCACGTTGGAACGTGTCTGGGTGGGAAACAGCTCTTTTTTCGGCTAAAAAATGGGCTCCCGAGTGCGACACGACCGATACAGCCCGTGGGGTTTCCAACATCGGCAGGGTCTGCCGGCTAGAATGCCTAACGAGGGCCAAGGGCCCAGGCAGCGGCCGCGAGGCCTGCTGGCGCCGGCACCACGCGAGTGGCTCCGGCTCGATCAACAATCCACCAAGGAACAACAAAACAGGGGGCGTACCGGTTTCGACCGGATGGCAAGAGGTTCAGATTGCGTGTCGTGGTTGGTCGGCTGGCCACGTTAAAAGTCGACCAAGCTTCAATTGCCGAAGCTCAGTTTTCTCTGGCTGCTTAATTAAGCAACCCCGAGCGATGGCCCCAGTCGGAAGGGCCTCCCAATCGGTCGCCAAATCCGACTCGCCCCGTTTCACCGCCTGGTACGGGCGGGGCTAAAAAAGTTCCGGGCTGGTGAATGACGCACCCTGTCGGCCGGGGACGCGTTCACGAGACCTAAATTGACCGGACACACACGTAGACGTCTGTGCTGAAACATCACGGGACGCGGGTTCGACTCCCGCCGCCTCCACTGCTTCTTCATGCCCGAAGGCCTCAGTACCTCAGTTCCTGCCCCGACGAGCATGGTCCCCATCGACCATGCGCCCATCGCCGTCGTCATGGCCGCCGGCCGCGGCACGCGGATGGGAGGCGATCTGCCGAAGGTGCTCTTCGAAGCCGCCGGCAAGCCGCTCGTGCGTTGGGTGCT
>CAYSPN010000753.1:0-4508 GCA_964432895.1 uncultured Candidatus Kuenenia sp. | reverse complement strand
CAGCCGAACGGGCAGCAGACCTACGACGAGATCGCGGCCGCCGCGGGCGGATCCTCGATCCTGCCGGGCTGGAAACTGATGGGGGAGTTTTTGCGGAGTTAGCTGGGCAAGGAATCGCGTCGTCGAGCGACGCATGGATTCGCGCCGACAAGCGGCGCAAACAATCGCGTCGTCACAAGCGACGCAGGGAGAAAATGTCGATGGCTCTCGTGGTGCAGAAGTTTGGCGGGACGAGCGTGGCGGATCCCCAGAAGATCCTGGCGGCCGCACAGAAAGCGATTGCGCGGCAGCAGGCCGGTCACCAGGTGGTCGTGGTCGTCAGCGCGATGGGCCATCAGACCGACGTGCTCGTCGACCTTGCCAAACAGATATCCGACCGGCCCAGCGCTCGCGAGATGGACATGCTCCTCTCCACGGGCGAGCAGGTGAGCGTGGCTCTCTTCGCCATGGCAATCCAGTCGCTCGGCCACAAGGCCGTGAGCCTCACCGGTGCCCAGATCGGCATCCGCACCGATAGCACCCACACCAAGGCCCGCATCAAGTCGATCTCGACCGACCATGTGAAGAAACTGCTCGAAGACGGCGCGATCGTGATCGCCGCCGGCTTCCAGGGAATCGACCAGAACGGCAATATCACCACACTCGGCCGCGGGGGCTCCGACACGACCGCCGTGGCGCTCGCCGCCGTCCTCGATGCCGATCTCTGCGAGATCTACACCGACGTCGACGGAATCTACACGACCGACCCGCGGATGCTGCCGAAGGCCCGCCGACTGGCGTCGATCAGCTATGACGAGATGCTCGAGCTCGCGAGCCTCGGCGCGGGCGTCATGCACTCGCGGTCGATCGAGTTCGCCAAGAAGTTCGGCGTGAAGGTGCTCGTACGGTCGAGCTTCAAGGACATGCCCGGCACGGTAATCCTGGCCGCCGAGGAATCGACGCCCCGGCCCGCCAGCGGCGTGGCGCTGGCGAAGGACGAGGCGCGGATCACGCTCGAAAACGTACCCGACCAGCCGGGCTCGAGCCACGCGCTTTTTTCACAGCTCGCTGCCTCAGGGATCGCGGTCGACATGATCGTGCAGAACGTGGGGCAGGGGGGGCAGGCCGATATCTCGTTCACCGTGCCGGCCGACGATCTCGCCGAGTCACTGGAGCTCTCGAACCGCGTTGCGAAGCAGCTCGGGGCTACCGGCGTATCGCACGACGCAGAACTGGCGAAGGTGTCGGTCGTGGGAGTGGGCATGGCGACGGCCGAAGGCGTCGCCGGCCGCATGTTCACGGCCCTCTCGCGAGAGAAGATCAACGTCCGCATGATCACGACGAGCGAGATCAAGATTTCCGTGCTCGTTGACCGCAAGGACGGCGCCGCGGCCGTGCAGGCGGTCCACCATGCCTTCGGGCTCGAGGCCGACACGGCCGCCAGCGAAGCCGATCTGGCGGGCTCGCACCTCGTGAAGTCGAGCCCGCTTGATGTAGTGCGCAGGCTCGAGGGGATGGAAGACCTGGCAATCGAGGACTGCCAGCTCGATTCGTCGCAGGCGCTTGTGACGTTCACCGACCTGCCCGACACGCCTGGCGTGGCGGCGGATGTCTTCGAGGAAGTGGGCAAGGCTGGTCTCAATGTCGACATGATCGTGCAGAGCCATCCACGCAACGGCCGGGCGGAGATCTCGTTCACCGTGCCGGCGGAGAGCCGCGACAAGGCAATCGAGGTGGCGCGGAAGATCGCCGCGAGCCGCGGGGCCCACGTGGCCGACGTGCCGCACGTGGCGAAGCTCTCGATCACGGGTGTCGGCATCCGCAGCCATGCAGGCGTGGCCGACCGGCTCTTCAAGCCGCTGGCCGACGAGGGCATCAACATCGACCTCGTCAGCACGAGCGAAGTGCGGCTCAACGTGGTCGTGGCCGCCGAGCACGGCGAAAAGTCGCTCACGGTGCTGCGGCAGGCGTTTGGCCTGTAAACTGCAGGGCCGGCCTGAGGGCGTCTGAGGGAGAAACCAACCATGAGAGAGAGCGGTTCGGAGCCTCGTTCGATCCCCGTGCTTCGCCGCCGCTTTCTCGCCGCCATGTCGGCGGCTGCGGCGGCTCCGTTGGGGTCTGGGTCGCCTGCCGCTGAGGCCGGAGAGTCTTTGCCGCCTGGTCTCTTTCGTGAGCCCGCCCAGGACCTGCCACTCGTCGAAGATGCCGATGTGATCGTCTTCGGTGCCGGGCCCGCCGGCGTGACCGCGGCGATCGCCGCCGCCCGCGCCGGAGCCCGCGTGCGGCTTTTCGAGTGGCGTGGCTGCCTCGGCGGCGTGTGGACTGCAGGCCTGCTCGGCTACCTGCTCGACTTCGACAAGACCGGCTTCGCCACGGAGCTTGCCGGCCTCCTCGAAGCGCGGGGCATGCGTCGCGGCGTCGGCCGTTCGAGCTTCTGCTACGAGCCCGAGGGCCTGAAGGTGGTGCTCGAGGAACTCTGCGACAAGGCCGGGGTGACCGTCCAACTGCACACCCGAGTGGCCGCGGCGTTTCGCGACGGCCGGAGGCTTGGCACGGTGGTCACCGAATCCAAGTCGGGACGGCAGGCGTGGCGGGCACCGATTTCCATCGACGCGACGGGAGACGGCGACCTCTCGGCGCAGGCTGGGTGTGCGTTTGAAATCGGCCAGGCCGACGACTGTCCATGCCAGCCGATGTCGCTCAACGCGCTACTTGTCTGCCGCGATGCCGAAGCCCTTCACCCGTTCATTCATGAGTCTGACTGGACCCGCGCCGACGAGGGGCGAAAGAACGCCCTGCGGCGGGAGATCGAGCGAGCCGGATACACCCCGTCGTATAGCCGGCCGACGATGTTCCAGGTGCGAGACAACCTGCTGCTCGTCATGATGAATCATTAATACGGCGTGAAGCCATACGATGCGGCGGCCGTGACGAAGGCCACGATCGACGCACGCGCCGAGATCAACCGCATCGTGGACGCGCTGCGAAAGCTTGGAGGCCCCTGGGAGGGAATCCAGATCGCCGCCACGGCCGAGCAGATCGGCGTCCGCGATGGCAGGCGGATCGCGGGCCGATACACAGTCTGCAGGGATGACCTTGTGGCCGGTGCGCGGCACGAGGATGCCGTGACCCGCGTCACGTTTCCGGTGGATATCCACGCGCTCTCGGCCGAGCAGAACAAGACGGCGGGATACGCCAACGCTGGCATCAAGATGAAGCCCTATGACATCCCCTTGCGGGCGCTCGTGGCGCGGGATGTGGACGGGCTCATGATGGCGGGCCGGTGTATCAGCGGTGACTTCATCGCCCATTCCAGCTACCGGGTGACGGGCAACGCCGTGGCGATGGGGGAAGCCGCGGGGGCTGTGGCCGCGATAGCCGCTAAAACTGGTCGGCTCCCGCACGAGGTGACGTGGGGCGAGGCGGAGGCTGTGATCCATCAGCAGGGGCCACGCATCGAGCCGTGAAGCCGTGCCACATCCCGTCGCCCGAGCTCGGGCGATCGACAGCTCCTCCGGAGCGGGTTGCTCTTCGCCTTCAAAGACACCCCGCCAACTACAAACAACTGCCGCCGCCGGGAAGCCGCTTGCGGAGAAAATTCATCCGAGCTTCGAGCGGCATCGCCAGCCGACGACGGATGAGCGCCTCCAGTTGCTCGTCGCTTTCCGGTCCGAGCATCGCCAGCGCCCGGCGCCGGACAGCGGCACGTTGGCTTGAGGTTGATCGGCCACGTTTGGACGGCATATCACTTCGACCGACGCGGTGTGTCAGACTTCTTCGCCATGGCCCGGCGGGTCTGTTCCAGTACGGGCAGGACGGCCAGATCGCGATCGCGACCAGCGGCTTTCTTGCTCGCAATAATATCGTCGAGCGAGGCGATGAGCACGGAGAACCCGTCGAGACGGCGTTCGACTGCCCGGCTTCGGAGCCCCTCGAACGACCGCACGCCGTGAATCACCGGCATGAAATCGGCCTGTAGGCCGGTGGCATCATCCACCATGCGATAGAGTTTCGACACCGGATAGTAGGGTCGCAGGATCACGGCCTCGAGCGACTTCGCAATCGCCCGGAGTTTCCGGAGATTGGTGGGCGTGTCGCGAAACATGAAGTCGAAATCAAGCGTCGTGACGGGCGCTCCATGCATCGCGGCAGCCGCGTTGCCGATGAGCACGGCCTCGAGTCTCTGGGCTGCGAAGGCACGCAGCAGTTTCGTGAGCATGGGGCTGGCATTCATCCCCGTATCCTAGCTTTCGCGCGGCACACCGCCCACGGCAATCCTGTCGAGCGCGGCTGCTCAGCCGAGCACGTCGGAGAGGACTTCCTCGGCCACGTAGATCGGCAGGTTGGGCTCGCAGGTCACGGCCACGGCGATCGCGTCGGAGGGACGGGCGTCGATCTCCACGATCTCGCCATCCTTCTGCACCCGGATCGTGGCGAAGTAGGTGTGCTCCTTCAGTTCCGAGATGACGACGTCTTGGAACTCGCCGCCGAGCAGTTCGACCGATGCCACCAGCAGGTCGTGCGTGAGC
>CAYSPN010000752.1:0-2139 GCA_964432895.1 uncultured Candidatus Kuenenia sp. | reverse complement strand
CCGCAGAGCCTTGGGCAGATGATGCAGGCGTTTCAGCGAGGCGGGCAGTGGTGCGTGGGACGCTCCATGCACCTCGTGGATGGGCAGGTTGTGCGGCCGCTCACCCCTTTCGCCAGCAAGTCGCTGGCATACAGCATCAATACGATAGGGGCGCCCAGCGTGCTTGGTTTCGTGAACGACCACCCGCTCTTCTTTAACGAAGACCTCGTGTGGCTGATGGACTGTGAGTATTACCTGCGGCTCCTGAATCGATACGGACCACCCGCGTGTCTCGGGCATTTCAACGCCATCATCCGGACTGGCGGTCATCAGTTGACGAATTCTGTTTCCGAAGAGATGAAGGTTTGCGAGCAGGAGGTCTTGCTGGATGCCTACCCCGAACTGCACCGCTTTCGCGGCTTGCGAACGGCTTGGTCAAAAGGCTGGCTGGCGGTGTATCGCATGCAGGCGTGTCTTCCTTTCAGCGACTCATTGGCGGGCGCCCGGGAGGGGAATGCGTTTGTGGCTGCATGCACGGGGCAACCACCACGCTAAACCGCAACCGCAAGACGTTCAGCGGCCACGGCCAATGGCCCGGCGCTGGTGGCAGGTCAACAGTGAGCGGGGTTTTTGTCAGGTCGTGTCGGTCAGGTCGGTTCGATCAGGGCTTGGGCTGCTTCGGCGCTGAGAGCCGGAACGACTGTTCGCCGGCGGCGTGTTTGAAGAACCCATCGCGATCCCATGCGGGCTGCTCCTGCTCGGGAGGCGAAGGCAGGTCGAACTCCGCGGTGAGCGTGTAGCTGTCGGCGTCGATCCGCTCGTACCGATACGACTGTCCCGTCGCGGGATCGGTCGCGTTCTGCAGGAACGTCGCCGGATTGTCTGCGAGGGCCTCGAGCGTGACGGGCATGGCTCCCTCGCGTTCGAAGTAAGTCTCGACGTTCTGTTGGATGGCACGCAAGTCTGCGACGCGGCGGGCGTCGAGTCGGAGCAGCCGTTGCCGGAACGGGCTGCCGGCGGCATAGAGCGCGGCCAGCATTGAGACGACGGCCACGGCTGCGCCGATCCGGTGAAGCCAATCCCGCCAGCGCGGAGGGGGCGGGATCGTGGCTGTTCCGCTCGTGCCGGCGATGCTCTCTTCGCGGCCGACGTCGCTTGAAAACCAGAGGTAGATGCCGCCGGAAAGCAGCAGGATGATCAAGGCTTTGAGGATGAATCGCCCCGTCAGGTCGCCCGAGAGAAAGCAGATGATCGCGGCGATCAGATCACCGGCCATGACCAGCGATGTGATCAGGAGGGTGAGGTAGGCGAGCGTGCGATAGATCGGGGTCAGCCGCAGGGCCGGGTCGCGGCTCGCATCATGGCCGATCGTGCGATGCGTCAGCCACAGGATGGGGAGCGAAACGAGCAGCGCGGCGGCCGCCGTCCGCAGCGAGTTTCTGGAGATGCCGAGTGCATCGTCCGCCGCCGCGGGCAGCCAGCGATCGACGAATTGAAACAGGATCGTGCCCGTGGCGAAGGCCGCCGTGTAGAGCATGGCCATGCCAAGCAGATGGAGAAAGGCGTCGCGTGGCGAACTCGACACCCTTTTTTTGGGCACGGGCACGGGCAGGTGCGTGTCGGCGAAGGCATCGAGGGCGCCCTTCGCCTCGCGTGGCGACCACCCGCCGGATTCGAGGGCGCGGCCGATGTCGGTCCGGGGCATCCCGCGTTCCAGGCAGGCTTTCACGAATTCGACGAGCACTTCGGGAGCGGATGCCATGAGGCAGGTCTCGGGGGGAGGGTGGGCAATCCCTGTAACTGTCGCCAGTCACTTGGGATCCGTCCAGAAAAAAGGAGTAGTGGGCGGGTTTTTCTTTTTTTGGGGCGGTCTGTAACGGATTCCGGGAAGCGGCGTTCTTTCTTCCAGACGGATCGACAGGTCATCCGGTAAGGTCGATCGACGCCAGGAACCTCCGGGAAGAAAAGCATGTCCGCCAGCGGCGAATCCCATGGCTGGGTGATGGAGGCCGTCGATCGCTACGAACTGCCGTTGCTGCGCTATGCGAGGCGGCTGCTCGGCGACGTCGATCTGGCCGCCGACGCGGTGCAGCACGCGTTCGTGAAACTCTGCGAGGAGTCGAGCGAACGGCTCGATGGCCGGGTGGCACCGTGGCTGTT
>CAYSPN010000751.1:0-6621 GCA_964432895.1 uncultured Candidatus Kuenenia sp. | reverse complement strand
ATCGTCACGAAGTCGCTCTTGATCATCTGGCGGGCGTCGAGATCCTGCTTGAGAAACTCTCTGAAGTAAGCCTCCGACTCGGCCACGATCGACAGCTCCAGATGCCGGTCATACTGGGGATAGAGGTCGGGCGCCGGTGGATTCGCTCCCACCTCCCGCAGGCCCAGCCACTGCCCAGCGAAGTTCTTCACGAGAGCATCGGCCTTCGGATCGGCCAGCATCCGATCTACCTGCTCCTGCCGGGTCTTTGGGTTGGTGAGTTTTCCTGCGTCGGCGAGCTGCCGCAGCTCGGCATCAGGCTGGCTCGACCACAGGAAATACGACAGCCGCGTGGCCAGTTCGTGATCGGTGAGCGGCTCCGAGAAATTGCCCGGATGGGCCTCGGCGAGGTAGAGAAAATCGGGGCTCGTGAGCACCGCCGTCAGAGGCACTTTGATCTTTTCGATGAACGAAGTCTTCCCCTTGGAGGCGGCGGCATAGAGTGAGAACTTCTCGTCGACCTCCTCCTTCGTGACCGGCCGACGGTAGGCTTCGCTCATGAACCGCTCGAGAACGGCCCGCACGTAGTCGTTAAGGTTCTCCGATTTCAGCGGTGATTCGAAGAGGATCTTCGTGTGCGACGAAGGGGGCCAGGCGTCGTAGACCGGTCCTTCGACTTCCATCCAGTCGACCAAGGCGTCGGGCCGGGCGAACTCGTCCCGTCCCTGAAGCCAGAAATTCTCCAGCACCTTGGGGATGTCGTAGGCGTAGCCGAGGCTGATGCCGGCTGTTTCGGTCGTGAACCGCACGGGGAATTCGACGATCTGCGGCTTGTCGGGCGTGCCTTCGATGTCGAAGGTGGCCACCGTTCGCGGCTGCGATCCCAGCTGCACCACCAGCTTGAGCCGGGCCGGGCCGTAGTCGTACATCGGGTCGGTGCTGAAGTGCTTCAGGTCGTTTTCGTATTGCGCCTGTTGGTGGACCGCCCGGTCGGGATTCTTGGCGTCCTGCTCCTCCTGCCGCTTCTTGAGGATCGCCGCGGCGGACTTTACCACGTCATCTCGCGTCGGCCGACGGCTCGCCACCCGGGCCCGGATGATGTAGGTGCCGGGATCCGCGACGCGGAAATCCCGTGCGTTGAACTGGTCCCAGTGCTCCCGGTGGAGAACCACCCAATCGCCCTCGTATGTGTTGGCACCGCCCTTGACGATCACGTTATTCTTCTCGTTGAACCGCACGCGGTTGCTGTCGTTAGAACCGGGCACCGGGTCGAACTTCCAGCGGATCGTTTCGGGCCGTTTCCCTTCGACGAGCGCCCGGTCGAGGATATGATCCGCGGCATTCAAATACTGTTCGACCTGCATCGGCGACATCGTGAGGGCGCCGCCGTTGTTATCGAAGCCGCCCGCGGGCGGATCTTGCGGGAAGCCCGACGTGTCAAAGTCGACGCCAACGAGGTCACGGATCGTGTTCTTATATTCCGACCTGTTGAGCCGGCGGAGGACGACCGACTGCTCACGCTTCGACACCTCGGCAGCGACCGCCTGCTTCGTGATCCAGTCGACCACGGCCTCCACTTCACCAGCAGTTGGCTGTGGCTTGTCCTCCGGCGGCATGCCGTGGGAGTTGAGCACGTTGACGATCTCCCGCCACTTGCCGCGGAAAACGGGGTTGGCGAAGTCGGTGCCCAGTTCTTTCTTGGCGATCGAAAACTCCCCTTCCGGCTTTTCGCCGACGTGGCACTCGGCGCAGTGCTTTCGGAAAAAGGGCACGACAACCTGTTTGTAGCCGTCTCCGTCGGGATCGAAGCCGGACTCGGCGGCAACGAGGCCACCCGTGCCGCCGATACTCGAGGCCAACGCCAGCGCGACGAGCAGGAGTCGGTGGCGGGAGTGCGTCATGCGAATTGCCTTCAGCGTGAGAGCAGAACCCTTCATGGGGCGGTAGCCCGACGGGCGACGGAGACTTCCGCCACTTCGAGCTGCGCTGCCTCCGTGAACGTGGCCACCAGCAGCATTCCGATCGTATGGCCGGGCGTCAGGTCATTAAATTCCTTGATGATGGGCGCGAACTCACGTGCAGGGATATGGATCCAGCGCCATGCGCCGGAGCTTTCGTCGCCGCTGTCGACCAGGGTCGCGTCGATGGTTGGAAACTTGATCTCGAAGTTACCGCCGAAGCCGCCGCCCGGTCGCCTCATGCTGATCATCAAGCGGACCATCTCCGGCTTCTCCGACCGAAAACGGAGAGACACCACGCTGTCGTCGTGCATGGTAACGAAGCCGAAGTTGTCGTTTCGGGTATGGACGCCGAAGTGCACGATCGGCCTGCCGTCGTTTTCACGGCCCGCGATGTAGGGCAGGGCCCGCTTGCCGTGCACGCCACCGAATTCCTCACGGTAGGTCGCAGGAATCGAGACGGGCCGGCCCGCTTCCAGCGGCTCAGTGGCCACCAGCGACGCCGTCGCCACGTTGTGCTCGCGGACTTCGACCGACTGCCTGTCTGCCAACCGCAGGAAGCGTACGCTGCCCTCATCAACACCCAGGCGCGTGACCTGTGAGTCGGCGGAGACCGAAAAGACCGTGCCCACCACTTCGACCTCGGCCGTGGGCGTGCGGACAAGCATCGGCCGCCCGACCGGCTGTGGCCGCACATCGACCGACAGCGTTCCATGCCGCAGCACGAGGGTTTTCTGCCACCGCGCGTCGAATTCGAGCATCGATTTGCCTGCCAGGGTCACCGCCGTGCCGTCGTCAAATCGGAGGGTCATGAAGGCCGATTCCCCTTCGAGGTTGACCGTACCGGCACAGAGCCTGTTGCCCACGGCGAGATCGGAGACGAGCATGCCGCCAACGCTCCACGAGGCAGCCCCTCCCAGCGATGCGACCTCGACGATCTGCCCGGTCGCCAAGAGAGTCGCACCCGAAGGTTGCCGTTCGGCGAGTTCCCCAGGCCGCTGCAGTACGGTGAACCAGCTGATGGCCAGGGCGAGCAAGCCGGCCATCGCCAGAGATCCGCCGATCAGGAGACTGTGACGGCCGATGCTCCGGCTGGCCTCGGCGGACACCACATCGGCATCGTTGGACAACCCCAGGCGGGTATCCATGGAAAGAGTCGGTTCAGGATGATTCGACGCCGCCGCGGCATAGTCCCAATGCAACGCGGCGTGAAGTTCCATCCACTCCCGATATCGCGTGCGGGCAGTCGCGCTCTCGGTCAGCATTCCGGCCAGGCGGGCCTCGTCGGCCTCCGAGAGCGTCTCGTCGAGCAGGCTGTTCAGCAGTTCTTCGAGCACGTCCTGGTGGGTACGCTGTTGGCTCATGTGGCAGCCTCTACGGCGAGCGTGCGTTCGATGCAGTCGAGCAGCGTCCGCCGAATCCGGCGGAGCGTCTCCGACACCGCCTTTGGCTGCTTGCCCGTCGCGGCGGCCAAGGCGTTGACCGATGCGCCGGGCTCATAGCGGTTGGCCACGAGTTGCCGGTGCTTTTCCGGCAGTTTCTGCAGGCAGCGGGCAAGGGCCTGCCGCCGGCCATTGGATACCGCCGCCTCCGTCACGGCCTCGTCGGCGATGCGGTCGAGCAGGTCTGTCTGGTAGAGCGGCCGCCGCCGCTGCTTCTTGAGATGGGCCATGGCCTGGAGTTGGGCGATGCGAAGGGCCCAGGGCATGAATTCCCGGCTGGCGTCGAATTCCGCCGCCTTCCGCCAGAGCACGAGGTTCGTCTCCTGGAGGACGTCTTCCACGTCGGCGGGTCGCCAGAGAAGCGTCGTGATGAACCCGTACAGCGACCGTTGGGCCCGAGTCACCTGGGCGACAAACTCGGCGGATGGGGGGACGTCGGTGTGCATCGGCATGCAAGGCATTATCCGCCGCGGAAGATTCCCACGAAAATTCAAGTTGGAAATCTTGGAAAAGCGGCCGCCACTGCTGCCACACGAGAACTGCGTCGCAGGCTCGCTGGCTAAAACGTGGGATTTCGGCACGTTTGGCTAAGGTCTTTCCAAGAGGGGGCCGTGTTGTCGCTGCTCGTGTCCGGAACCGTGTCGAAATCTCGGGGGGGGGTTTCAATGCTCCAAAACCGTTTGGCCCGTCGAGGATCTCAGCCCGAGAGGATCGCAACGGTCTTCATCTCCGCGGGGGCCTTTCGTCAACAGGAGACGTTGCCGCTCCTATTCGGCGATTGTTCCGTCCTCTGCATCCTCGGAGAGGCGGCGGGACAGGTGGATTCATCTCTTCGCGGTCACCGGTCGCGGCGGTCGCAATGCCGCCACCCGGATTCCGGGCTGAATGAAGCCATGTCCGCATCGGTCGGGCTGAATTCACTCTCACGCAGTCATCGGCTGGCGATCGAAGGGGCCGATCTCCGAAGCTATGGTCAGCCCCCGCATCGGTCCGATGCCGGAGGTCGTAAACTGCGTGGCAGGGGTCGAATAAACCTTCACGCGCGAATGAAAGTTGAGCCTTTGTGCCGGCCGCTGCACGGTTTCACGCTCGTCGAACTTCTGGCCGTCATTGCCATCATCGGAATTTTGGTCGGGCTTCTCCTGCCGGCGGTCCAAGCGGCTCAGGAGTCGGCGAAACGCTCGAAGTGTCAAAACCAATTGAAGCAGGCCGGTCTGGCGGTACTCAACTACGAGGATGCCAACCGGCGGTTCCCGCCCGGGCAGGTGAACCCAAATGGATGGGCCTGGGGAGGCTATATCATGCCCTTCTTGGAGATGAATGATCTCTTCCAGCAACTCGACATGCAAAAACCGATCGGCTGGGAGGCTTCGAAGACATCCAGTTGGTCACACACAGGAAATGCCGTGGTCGGCAGCGCCAAGGCCGCGAATGTTCCGCAGGTGCGGTGCCCAAGCGCGAAGGACATGCCGACCGTCAGCATCAGCTTTAGCGGCCAAACGAACCCGTATTCGCTGAACTTCATCTCGACTGCCAGCTACCAGGCGAATCACGGACCATACGACTACGTTCTTACCGACCCCATCAGCCGATTTCGCGGCATCTTCGGCATCAACAGCCGTGTGAAGCTCAAAGACGTGACCGATGGAACATCCAAGACACTTCTGATTGGCGAGACCTCGTTCGACACGGGCGGGCTGGGAGTATGGTACGGGCAGGCAGACTTCTCCACCGGAGCAGCTGCGAACAAGGGGGGATTCATGCGCAATTGCGAGAAGCGGATAAACTTCATGAATGCCAATGGCTCGGGAGACACGGGGTATTTCGGTTCCATGCACGTCAAGGGCGCGCAGTTCGTCTTCTGCGATGGATCGGTGAAGTTTCTTCAGGAAGACATCAACCACGTCGATGGCCGTAATGCGTATTGGTTCAACAACGATCCGACCGTAAGTGGCGTCTACCAACGGCTCGCCGCCAGAAACGACGGACTCGAGATCGCCGTCTACGATTGACCTCTTATCAGTTTCCGAAGGCATTGCCTTCGGAAACCCCCGCTGGTCTGATTGCTCTTCCTCATTCAAAACTGGAGTCTCCTGATGACCATCAACGTCCAGAACCTTCGTGTTCGTGCCGCGTTCACGCTTGTTGAACTGCTGGTCGTCATCGCCATCATTGCAACGCTGGTGGGGCTTCTGCTACCCGCAGTTCAGGCAGCCCGGGAGTCGGCTCGGCGATCGAGCTGTCAGAACAACATGAAGCAACTCAGTCTCGGGATTCTCAATTACAATAGTGCCAAAGCGATCCTTCCGCCCGGCCATGTGAAGAGAAACAAAATCGGTGACTCTGGAGACAAGAACGGGTACGCGTGGGGTGCCTTCATCACGCCATTCATCGAGGAGCAACAGCTCTTCACGACATTCTCCCCGTCCATGCAGCGGACTTCGGGGGACTTTTTCGGTGAGTCGGCCGCGGTGAAGGCGGCTCTCAAGACGCCCGTTGCCGCGTTCCGGTGCCCAACGGATTCGAAAGCGCCTTCGATAGCGGCATTCCCAGGCTGCACGACCGAATGCGCTGTCTCCTCCTACACCGGCAACCTCGGGGGATTCGCCTACAACAAAACGAGCGACTTTCTGGGTGGATTCGATTGTCGCGGCGATCCCTACCGCGAGCGGGCGCCGCTGCACGTCGGAATCATGTGGCCGAAGAGCGACGGCAACGGCATCATGTCTCCGGGAGCATGCCGGCTGGACGATATCAGTGATGGCACAAGCAAAACCATCTTGCTGGGCGAGGTGACATGGGCGAAGTCGCAACGCCAGTTCGCGTTCGGTGCCGCAAACACCAATCACGCCACGGGCAGCCAGTCGGCGAACCAGAACCTGCGGCTCGGGCTCGTGCCCATCAACGCAGCCGACGATGCCGTCGGCACATGGGGATCCGCGCCTAACGACGCCAACAACACGAACAACGAGCGGCGACATGCTTGGCTCGGCTGGCACAGTTCCCATCCCGGAGGGGCGAACGTGAGCTTCTGCGACGGAAGTGTGCGGTTTCTGGACGCTACGATCGAAGCTGGAGTGCCGGATTACCCGACTTCAGGTTCTTTTGATTCGCCGACGTATGACCAGTACCGCCGCGCTGGATCGCTTGGGACCACATATAGTGTGCCGCTTTTGTCGAGGCTGTCGTCCCGAAATGACGGCTGCGCCGTCGAAGGCTATTGATGCCTTGATCGGGGCTTG
>CAYSPN010000750.1:0-1858 GCA_964432895.1 uncultured Candidatus Kuenenia sp. | reverse complement strand
AAGAGCTGCGCTGCCGACGAACATCAGGGGCGTCTCTTCCTCGTGGGGGAGGAGTTGCTCGACACGACTGGAGCGGCACCCGCTCTCTATCACGTCTTCGGTCGGGTGTTTTGGACACTCGTGCGCGACGAGCGGTGTCTTCAGCAGTTGCCGCTCCTCGATCGTGCGACGAGTCGTCTGTCCGGGAATCTCAACAACATGGATGTCGTCAATCGCATCGTCTCTCTGGCGAGTGGCAATCGGGTCCTGCGGCCCGTCATTCGGAGCATCTTTCCGTTTGTTACCTGGAGAATCAGGATGTGTTGCGTCTTCATCTATTACTCGTGGCTGTACCGCACCACGGTGTTTTTTCCCGACCGTGTGCTGGGCCACATGATCAGCCTCGACGGCGCCGTGAACCGTGCGCCCCACCAAACAGGAACGGGACAGCAGCCGTGGGGCTAGGCGATCGTGGAGGGGCCGCCCAAATGGTTCCCCGAGTGGTGCGTGTCGGCTGCCGGATCGTGGATCGCCGTCTCACGCATGGCTTGCTCACGCAGACGCGACCAGGTCACTGCGCGGGTCCGAGTTCCTTCACTCGCACGCCGCGTTAGCGGACGAACGTGCCCGAATAATCCTGCGGCAAGCCGCCGCCGTGGCCCGTCTTAACGCTCACGTGCCAGCCTTGGAGCGACTTGCCGTCGAAGAGATCCATCCAGCCGTCTCGGGGATTTCCGGCCGCATTCCCTTGCTTGCGCTGCGGGCTTGGATGCCCCAGGCTCCCATGAAAGCCCGAATCGCAAGCGAGGGTGTCCGCATTGCAAACTCGAAAACCGGGTGTTTTGGACCCCCAGGGGCGTGCTCATGCCGTCGTCTGGGGGTTGCGAGGCATCGAGGGACGTACGATCGCTCGGCAGTCGGACGGTCTCGGAAGAGTCCTGCGGTCTCTGCAGGCTCGAGCCTCAAGTCGCCTCATGAGGTGCGTGCCGTGATTCCCAAGCATCTCATCACCGGCATGTGGCACGACCGACAGCGTGTCCACGTTTCGGACCTCCTGGTCGAGACCGCGGCAGCGGATGTCGCCGGCGTCTTCCGGCAGCTCGTCACCCGCCCCGAAGGCCTGACTGACGAGGAGGCCGACACGCGACGTGCCGCGCATGGTCCGAATGTGCTGGCCAAGGATGAGCGGGCTGGCATCGTCACGCTGATCGGGCACGCCGTGCTCAATCCACTTGTGATCCTGCTCGCGGTGCTGGCCACCGTTTCCTTTGCCACCGGCGATGCCCGAGCCGGAACGATGATGTCGCTCATGATCGCTCTGGGCGCAGGACTGAAGCTCGTGCAGGAGGCAAGAGCCGACAGCGCGGCCGCGAAGCTCAAAACGATGATTTCAGTCACCGCCACCGTCATCCGCGGTGGTCGGTCCCAGGAAATCCCCATGTCGCAGCTCGTGCCGGGGGACGTGGTGGCGTTGGCCGCGGGGGACATGATTCCGGCAGATGTCCGCCTGGTCGCCGCGAAGGACTTGTTCGTGAATCAGGGTGCACTGACGGGGGAGAGTTTCTCGGTCGAGAAGTTCGAAGCTGAAACGAATCCTGCGGCCACCGCCCCGGTCGAGTTCGCGAGCGTGGCGTTTCTGGGCACCAGCGTGGAGAGTGGCTCGGGCACCGCGGTGGTGGTCGCCACGGGGAAAGACACGTATTTGGGCGGCATGGCGAGTTCGCTCTCGGAGGAGGAACCGCCGACGGCGTTCGACAAGGGCATTGCCCGGTTCACGTGGCTGATCCTGCGATTCGTGCTGGTGATGGTTCCCCTGGTGTTCGTGATCAACGGTCTCACCAAGGGCAATTGGCAGGAGGCATTCTTTTTCGCCATTGCG
>CAYSPN010000749.1:0-1842 GCA_964432895.1 uncultured Candidatus Kuenenia sp. | reverse complement strand
TCTCCGGTCGGGGCTACGCCCCTTCCTCCGACACACCACGCGGACTATTCCCCAACTCTCTCATGAGCACTGGTACAGAAACCGGGAAGGGGCCGGAGGCAGCGCGTCCCGGGCCCGCTTCGAACGGCATTATCCTTTGGGTCAATCGCACCCGGCCCTATTTTTCACTCGACATCCAGAGTCGTGTCGCCGATTCGCAAGAATCGCGACA
Source organism: uncultured Candidatus Kuenenia sp. (assembly GCA_964432895.1). Taxonomy (GTDB): domain Bacteria; phylum Planctomycetota; class Planctomycetia; order Pirellulales; family UBA1268; genus CAMCQY01. The sequence continues at coordinate 1,631 of CAYSPN010000749.1, read as the reverse complement.
GGTTTGCTGGACGTGTCGCTGGCGGCGACATACCCCTAGTTCATGTCGCAAAAATCGCATTTCGGCAACACGTCTGGCCAGCCGGCATGGATGGCCGACCTGCCGCACAACAACCTGCCGCTTCTCCCGCCGCAGCACGACCTGGAGAGCAAGGCGGTGTTGAAGCGGTGCGTCGGTGCGCGTGCAGCCCTCGCCGAACTGAAGCAGGCCACGGCGCTACTCCCGAATCCGACAATCCTGATCAACACCCTGCCGCTGCTCGAAGCTCAGGCGAGTTCGGAGATCGAGCAGATCGTGACCACCACCGACAGGTTGTTTCGGTTTGCCGGGGACGGTGAGGCGGCCGACCCGCCCACAAAGGAGGCGTTGCGGTATCGGCAGGCCCTTCTTGAGGGTTTTGCCTCCCTGGATGCTCGTCCGCTCGGCACGGCGACCGCGGAACTCGTCTGCAGCCGGATCAAAAACGCCCCGATGCAGGTGCGGCGCATGCCCGGCACCGCCCTCGCCAACGACGCCACGACCGACATCATCTACACGCCCCCCGAGGGCGAGGACAGGATCCGTAGCCTGCTCGCCAATTGGGAGCGGTTTCTGCATGGCGAGGACGACGCTGTTGGCCTCGACCCGCTCGTCCGCATGGCGGCCGCACACTACCAGTTCGAGGCCATCCATCCGTTCGCAGACGGCAATGGCCGCACCGGCCGCGTGCTCAACAGCCTTTTTCTGGTTGAGCAGAACCTCCTTCCGCTGCCGATCCTCTACCTGAGCCGATTCATCATCGCCCGCAAGACGGATTATTACGGCCTGCTCCTCGGCGTGACGCGAGACGCGGCGTGGGAGCCGTGGATACTGTTCATGCTCGAAGGCATCGAGGAGACGGCCATCTGGACAACGTCGAAGATCGACTCGATTCGTCGGCTCGTTGCCGCGACCGTCGAGCAATTCCGGACCGCCGCTCCCAAGATATACACCCGCGAGCTGGTCGACCTCGTGTTCGAGCAGCCCTATTGCCGGATCGCCAACCTGGTCGAGGCCGGAATCGCCGGGCGGCAGGCGGCATCGCGATACCTCCAAGCACTCGTCGCGGCCGGACTGCTCCGTGAGCAGGAGGCCGGCCGCGAGAAACTGTTCGTCAACGCCCGGTTGCTCGCGCTGCTCACCACGGAGGCCGAGTAAATAGGGACGGGAGCGAATGAATGGCAGTAGTCCAAGCGTGCTCTACAACCGGACCGCACCTTCCGAATCACGTCGCTTGCGCTCAGGGCTTTTATGGGGTTGCGCACGACCGTTGATCGCTATGAGATTCGGTGCCAGGCACCGTTTTCCTTTGAGCCGAACCGGAGGGTGACGGTTTCCTCTTACGGCTCATTCCGAACGGCGGTGCGGGCCGCTTCGGCGGCGGCGCGGGAGGGGCCGTGGCCTATCTCCGGCTGCGTGAGGTGGCCCCAGTCGAGGGCCTGATCCTGACGGTAGTCCTTGTCGAGCGTGATGGCCGTCACCGCCTTGGCCATCTCGTAGCCCAGATAGAAGGCATGACTCGGATCGACGTCGGTGCGGCCGGCCGCCTCAAGCTGTTTGAAGAGCGCAAAGGGATCGCGCGATTCCAGATGCAGCCCGGCACCCACCAGGTG
>CAYSPN010000748.1:0-11864 GCA_964432895.1 uncultured Candidatus Kuenenia sp. | reverse complement strand
GTCTGCAGCCACGCCGCATCGACCACCGTGTCTCCCTGGGGGGAACGTTTCCGCGCTGAAATCGCCAGCGGCACCATCTCCTGCGACCGGGCTGTCGTCCAGGTGCGGCTGGCGATCGATCCCAGCGAGGCGACGTCTCGTTTCCAGGCGTCGCCGCGAATATCGATCGACAACGTCTCCGGCACGGTCAGCGTGATCGACTGGCGACCGATCCGCGTGGCCGCCGGCAGCACCAGCGGCAGGTCCTCGGCCACGGTCGACTCCGGCGCGACGGTGGGTGTTGGCAGTTCATACTCCACGGTCACATCCCCCGCTCCCAAGAGCGGCATGGCCAGCATGGCCCGGAGCTGCACCATGGGCACCGACGGCAGGCCAGCGGCAGGCTCGGACGTCGGGCCCGCTGCAACAGAAACGGCGTCACCGCGTCCGGCTTGGGATCGGTCGTCGCCATCCTCGTCGGGATTGAGCAGCAGTCCGTTCTACCGCACCTCGAGCGTGCCGGTTCGCATCACCGCCCCGGGCACGGCCAGCGTGACGAACTCCAGCGGCACATGCGCGACGTCGAAGCGGATCGTCTCCCGCACGATCGTGTCCGATTCGTCGATGTCGGCCTGCACAGCGACAGAGGCATCGATGCGCCGGGGAAGGAAGCGACGGGTAGCCTCGAAGCTGCCGTCCGTGCCGTCGAGCCGGTAGGCCAGCGCCACCCGCTCGGCATCGGACCGCATGGTGGTCGGCGTCAACTGACGCACGAGGCCGCGGACGCCACCGGCGTCGGGCAGGAGTTCGATGTCACTCTGCGACGTGATGATGATCGAGGCAGGGCCCACGAGGTCGGCCTGCGGCGCCGGAATCCGCCAGCCGACGCGGTTGCTGTCGTGGTCGAGCGACCGGCCACAGCGGATGTCCACGACGGCGTCGCCAGACAGCGGCTGCACGAAGGGGACCACAAGCCGCCCGCCCTCCGACGAGACTGCCGCGGCATCGACCACGCTGGCGGGGCCAACTTCATCGACATCCCAGCCGTCGAGCCCCACGACAATCCGCGACACGGGCGCGCCACGCACCGACACCCGCAGTCGTGCATCGAGCGCCACACGGGTCGCAGCGACGTCATAGCGGTATTCGGGTTCGATCACCACACGGCTGCCGCGGGGCAGCACGCGGAGCGGCAGCCGTGCGGGCTGGGCGTCGTAGGCAAAGGCGGCGATGAAGCCCGGCCGGCGTGCAGCGAGCGGCGGGTCGATCCGCCGTGTGCCATCTGCGCTATCCCACTCCACCTGCCAATCCCCTTCCACCACGATGCTCGCCCGTCCCCATTGCCGCCACGATGGAATCTTCTCCACGGCAAACCCCAGCGGCTCGAAGGGTTCGCGGCCGGAAGGATCGATGGGCCGCTCGCATTCCAGGTCCACGACGCCACGGCCGTCGGCGCTGCGGTCGATGCGAATCACCGCCTGCGGCTGCGCATCGGTGCCTTCGAGCGCCACCAGCGCAGAAGGACTGCGAATGCTCCGCAGCGTGGCCCGCGGTGGAAGGGCCACTCGGATCGTCGCGGCGTCGGGCGGGAGATTGTCGAGGCGAATGCTGGCCTCCGTGATCGCCACGCGGCCGTCGATCTTCACCAGACTTTCCACCATCGACTGCGGCACCGCGGCCCTGTTGACATCGGCACCGATCACATCGGTGCCGGCCTCGTTCCGCCCGGCACCGATCCGGATCTTCGCGGTCCCTGCAAGCCCGACGAGCGTCACGATGCTGCCGACGCCGTCACTCTGAGGATCGACCCGCGGTGGCAACGAGGACGGGCCGACCGACACCTCCGGCGCGATCCGTGGCGTCTTCAGTTCCACAAGCGATGCGGTCGCCCGTGGCATCGCGAGCGTGATCGATTCGTGGGTGGGTGAGGCATCGATCGCGATGTTGCCCGTGAGGATGACGGAGTGCCGCAGGTCTTCGCCCGTGCCATCCGTCGGGCCGGTCATCCAGAGCCGATAGCCCCCCGACTGCGGCTGGACGGCTGTGCCGCTTCCAGCATCGGCCGCGAGCAGCATCCGCCCCGGCCCCTCGTGGCGGGGAGCAGCCGTGAGCAGAAGTCCGTCGAGCGCCAGCGGCAGGCTCACCCATCCGCTGCGGGACTGCCGCACCGTGAGTTCAACTGTCACTGAGCAGGTCGTCGGCATCGCCGCGCCGGTCGCGGTTCCATCAGGGGCACCGGCAGACGGCACCGCGGCGTGGAGCACCACGTTTTCGAGCACGGCCGGCGGAGGCTCCGGCAAGCCGGGCAGCCCCTCCTTGATCCGCAAAAGGTCGACGAAGTCTCGGTAGCGGAATCCGGGCACAGGCACGAGCCGGCCCGCGTCGTCCTGCATGTAATAGATCTCGGGCACCGATTCCCGCACCGCCGGCGGTGCGGTGGTGTCGGCCCCGGCAGCCCCGACGGCCGACAACGCGACCGCTGCCACGAGCAAAACTGCCCGCAACACCGGCATATCGCGGTGGAAAAAACGTCGTCGCGGCATCAAGGCCGGAAGGCTCCGGGGATCGGCTCGTGAATAGGATACGGCAGCAGGCACGGGCTGAGACCGCGCCTGCTCGTGGCAAGAAGTGCCGATTGCGCAAGCGCGCACGGCTTCCTTAAGCCTACCTTGCAGCCTACCCGCCGGCGGCCGATTTCGTCGCAGATTTGCGGCGGGCCGGCCGCACAATCGCCCCACCCGGCATAATCACGACCCGCGGTCGCTCAAAACGCGGATTCCCTCGCTCGCGCGTCGGGCTTGCATGGGAGCGGGGAGTTCATCCAAGCCCGCAGCGCAAGCAAGGGAACATGCCCTCCATCCAAGCCCGCAGCGCAAGCAAGGGAATCCGGTCAGCCTTCACCCCAGCCGCGTCCGCAACTCCGCCAGAACCTCCGGTGTGCAGGCGGCGACGAACGCCGGCTGGTCGAGCGACACCCACTCAATCGCCGCGGGCCCCTCCGCAAATCCACCGAGGCAGCCCCCGGCCTCGCGGAAGATGAGCAGCCCGGCGGCCACGTCCCAGCAGGCGATCTTCCTTACCCAGAAGGCATCGAGCCGCCCGCAGGCGAGCCAGGCGAGGTTGAGCGCCGTCGAGCCTGTGCGACGGGCCGAATGCACGTGCGGCACGACGGCGAGGAAGTCGGCGACCGCCACCGAGTCGACGGTCGTATGCGGAGGAAAGCTGAGCGCGACGAGCGCGTCTGACAACAGCACGCAGCCACTGACACGAATAGGTTGCCCATTGAGCCAGGCGCCGGCGCCGAACTGCGCCGTGAAGCATTCATCACGAACCGGATCATAGACCGTGCCCACCAGGATCTCGTCGCCACGGGCAAGCGCAATCGAGACGCACCAGGCGGGAAAGCCGTGGACGTAGTTGCTGGTGCCATCGAGCGGATCGACTATCCAACGCAGCGGCGGCCCGCCTTCAGCATGATGGCTGCCAGGCTGGCCGTCGGCCACCTGCTCCGGCAGCGACTCTTCGCCGATGAAGCCATGATCGGGAAAAGCCCCCAGCACGATCTGGCGAATTTCCCGCTGCGAGGCGACATCCGCCTCGGTGACAAGGTCGCGTGGTCCCTTGTTCGAAACGCCGAACCGGCCGACCCAGTCGAGCAGCACGCGGCCGCCCGCGCGGGCCGCGGCCTCACAGATCCGGAGGGCATCAGGGGGTATCGACGACTGCATGGCGGGCTCGCGAGGGTCGCTTTCGGTGGCGTCCGAAGGCCACCAATGTAGCGGCCACCGTAGGAACGGGGCGGGACTGTGTGAAGTTCGTGAGGTTCTGGATTCAGGACCGCGAATGCACTAAAACGGGGGGGCTTCTCCCACGTCCGCAAAAAAGACGTCATCACGGCGGGCGGAGTGGGGGCAGGATCGTGGCCAGACCATGTCTGTCCACCATGAGGATGGACTCCGCACCATGACGCTCCTGCCCTCCCAATTGCCTTCGTCGCCTTCGATCGCCCCGCTGCTCGAGCAGGCACAGGCGGGTTCTTCAGCGGCGATCGGTAGCCTGCTTGAAGCGGCTCGCAGCTACCTGCTTCTGCAGGCCGAACAACACCTGCCCCAGGCCCTCCGAGCCAAGGTCGGGCCTTCGGACATCGTGCAGGAGACGGCCATCGACGCCCACCGCGACTTCCTGCGTTTCCGCGGGACGACGCAGGAGGAACTCTATGCCTGGCTCCGCACGATCCTGCAAAACAACGTGATGGACGCGGTGCGGCGCTTCGAGATGGCGCAGAAGCGATCGGTGAAGCGGGAGGCGAGCCTCAGCGTGATCGTGGATCGGCGTGGCATCTCCGTGCTGCCGACGGGCAGCACCACCCCCGATCACTCAGCGATCCGCCGTGAGGACGCGGCCATGCTGCGGGGCGTCCTCACGCGGGTGCCCGACGACTACCAGACGATTCTGCGACTGCGCTACTGGGACGGACTCACCTTCCCGGAGATCGCCATCCGCATCGGCCGCTCGGAAGAAGCCGCTCGGAAACTCTGGTATCGGGCCTTGGCCCGCCTCGCCGAGGAACTGCAGGCTCGTCCGGCGGAGCAGCAAACGCCGCCAGCGTCACACTCCTAGACCTCGATCACACTCTTCAAAACGTGTGGCCATGCCGGACAAACCGACACCCGCGGACGACGCGATGGAAGAGGGGCCGGCTCTTGCAATCGCCATCGTCGACCGGCTCGCGGCGCTCGATGACCGCCTCGCCGGCCATGCTTCAGGGGCGACCGATGCCGCTTCCCTCGGAAGTGATGCATCGACTGCCGATGGGGGTGTTGATGGGCTGGCCCTCAACACCGCCATCGACACGATGCTGCTGCTGCGGCAGGTGGCCGCCGCGGAGCGGGATTCCAGCTATGCCCCGCTCGTCATGCCGCAGCGGATCGGCCGGTACGAGATCGTCCGCGAGGCCGGCCGCGGTGCGTTTGCGTATGTGCTTGAGGCTCGCGACGAGGTTCTTCGTAGGCGGGTCGCGCTCAAGGTCGCCCGGCCAGAAGCCCTTGTTTCCATGCCGTTTCGCCGGCGGTTCATCCGCGAAGCGGAACTGGCCGCTCGGCTGATTCATCCGCACATCGTCGCGATCCACGAGGTTGGCGAGGAGGCGGGTCTCGTCTTCATCGCGAGCGAATACTGCGCGGGGGGCGACCTTGCCGAATGGCTCGATAACCATCCCGGGCCGATGGCCCCCCGGCAGGCCGCGGAACTCGTGCGGACGCTGGCCACCGCCGTCGCGCACGCCCATGCCAACGGCGTCGTCCACCGCGACATCAAGCCGGCGAACGTGCTGCTCGTGCGCCCGCCCGGGCCGTCTGGCGAGGTGAGCCGCGGTGGCGACGTGCCAATCACCGACATGATCGCGAAAGTGGGCGACTTCGGCCTCGGCAAGGTCACTGCCGAGTCGTCGCAGGAGGACTTCACGCAACTCACCCGCACCGGCTCACGGCTCGGCACGCCCGCCTGGATGGCACCGGAGCAGATCGACCGCTCGTTCGGAGAGGTCGGGCCGGCGACCGACATCCATGCCCTCGGACTGCTGCTCGATCGGCTGCTCACGGGCCGCTGTCTGTTCGGCGAAAAAACCGAGGCAGAAATTTTCCGGGCCGTGCTGCTTGAGGATCCGGCACCTGCCGACCGGGTGGCCCGCCGCGTGCCGCGAGACCTAGCCGCCGTCTGCCTCAAATGCCTCGCCAAGCGGCCAGCCGATCGGTATCGTTCGGCCGCCGACGTCGCCGCGGACCTGTCGCGGTTCCTCGACGACAGGCCGACGCTCGCGCGGCCGCTCTCGGCGGCCTCGAGAGTGGCGCGGTCGATTGCCCGTCGACCGCTCTTCTCCCTGCTGGCGGCGACAGCGCTCGGAGGACTGGGGCTGGCGGGCTGGACCAGGATGGAACGCCAGCGCGAGGCGCACGCGCATGCCCAAAACCAAGCCGAAAAAATCCAGCTTGAGGCGGCCGCCGAACTCCGCCGCGGCTTCGAGGCGTGGCGAACGGGCAATGCCGCGGCAGCCGTGGATCATCTGCGGGAATGTGCGGCCATGGACGACGTCCTTGGCGGTTCGCTTGCTGATTCTGTGGGCGGTCGCTGGCTGTCCGCACGTCTGCACGGCGAATGGGACATGCTGCTGGCCCCCGACGGCGAGAACGGCGGTCGTCCCGACCTGTACGTATTTTCCTTCGGCCGCGATGGCCGCACCCTCGCGGCGGGCGGCGCCGACGGTCGGCTCTTCATCCTGCCTCTCGCGTCGGACGGCAGTGCGGCCGATTCTCCCCACGCGATCAAAGCACATGACGAAGTCAACGACGTGGCCATCTCGCCCGACGGGCTTCACGTGGCGTCGGCAGGTGAAGATGGCCGGCTGCGCCTCTGGAACGTGGGAGACGGCAGCCTCGCTCGCGATGTCTTCACGACCTCGGGACCATTGTTCGCGGCGGCGTTCTCGCCCGACGGTCGCCGGCTGGCCTTTGGCGGCGCCCATCAGCGGCTCTGGATGATCTCGATGGTTGCCGGAGAGAAGCCTGTCGCGGTGCAGCCGTTCGAAGAGGCGGTCGCGGCCGGCTCATTGGCTCCGGACAGCGACATTGAATCGCTTCAATTCATCGACGATGACAGGATCGCGGTCGCCTGTGGTCGGCTGGTTGCGATCCTTGATATGGAGAGCGGTGGCAAGCAGTTGTTCGAAGGCCATGCTGGCACGGTCGGCCAGCTTGCCATGTCCCGCGACGGCACGAAACTCCTTTCCGGGGGCACCGATCGGGAGCCACGTGTCTGGGATCTCGCCTCTGGTCGGCTCCTACTGACGCTGCCACGTCACCCGGCCTGGGTGCAGGGCTGTGATTTCTCACCCGATGGCAAATCGATCGCCACCGGCTGCCGCGACGGGGTCGTGCGGATCTTCGACGCCGCGACGGGCCGCCAGCAACGGCAGATGGTCGGGCACATCGGCCGCACCTGGGACGTGAAATACGATGCTGGTGGCATGGTTCTCAGCGCCGGCGCCGACGGCACACTCCGGCGCTGGGGACTCGCGGCCACCCCAGACACGCTCGGCATGCGCGACGCACGGATCCCCGGCCTCACCGACGCCGTCAGCCGCATGCCCGGAGGCCGCTGCGGCGTCGGCATCGTACGCACGCCTGCGGGGAAAGCATCGACGCTGCTCAATCTTCAGGGCCGCACAGTCCTTGTGGACACGACGACCGGCAACGTCACCGAGTCGGCATCTGAATCCACGACGTCGAGCTACAGCATAGCGATCGACGAGCAGCGACGCCGCTTCGCTGCCGTGCCGAGTTCCAGCCCGATCGAGGTTCACCCGTTGCCGGGAACGTCCGCCGTCGATCCAGCGGCCCCTCGGGCGACGATCTTTCGCCAGCTCCCGGGCATGGAAGGCCTGGTCGGCAAGGACGTCGCCTGGACACCGTCAGGATCCCTCATCGCGGGCTGCACGGAAGGCCGTCTGATCACGTGGAGCGCGGGACTCGACCAGTTCACGATCGTGGACCGCGTGGAACGCACGGTCGACGCTGTTCGGCTCTCGCCTGCGGGGCCTTCGCGTCTGGCCATAGCGGTCGGCAAGCTGGTGCGGGTCTATCCGGTGTCGGCCGCCGGTCTTCCGATGGCCCGTGACGCGAAGACCATTTTCACGCTGCCGACCGAGACCGGCCTCGTCGTCAAGGTGGCATGGTCACCCGATGGCCGACGGATCGTCTACGGTACGGACGATGGTCGTGTCGCGATGATCGATTCAGAAACGGGGGCGACGGTCAGCGCATTCCCAAAGCACGCCCGGGAGGTGATCGGCATCGTCTGTTCCTCGGATGGTCGGACGCTGGTAACGGCCGACGCCGAATGCCTCCGGTTTTCCGATGTCGCGACCACGATGATGTTCGACGAGGTGCGGCCGGACTGGATCATCGAAGATCTGGACTTCGACGATCGCGGCGACGGCGAGCCCGGGCCTCTGCTGGTCATTGCCGGATCGGCCGCAGCCGCGGAGGGCGGCGGCCGTGAGCCCCGCGTGGGCATCTTCGATCTCCGCCGGTCGCTGCCGCCACAAAGGCCCCAACCATGAAATCCAGACAACCCATGCGAACCAACCGCCGTGGCATGACACTCGTGGAGGTGCTCGTCGTGATCGCGATCATCGGCGTGCTCATCGGCCTCCTGCTGCCGGCCGTGCAGTCTGCCCGCGAATCGGCCCGCCGATCTACCTGTCAGTCGAATCTCAAGCAGATGGGGCTTGGGAGCCAGGTGCACGAGCAGGCCTACGGGTTTCTGCCCACGGGAGGCTGGGGCTGGAGGTGGGTCGGCGATCCCGATCGCGGCTTCGACAAGCGGCAAACGGGCGGCTGGGCCTTCAATCTGTTGCCCTTCGTGGAGCAGCAGGCGGTCCGCGACCTCGGCCGTGGTCTGCAGGACCCTGCCGCGAAGGCCGATCAGGCGGCGATCCGGTTGGCGACGCCGCTGCCGATTTTCAACTGTCCTTCACGCCGTCCGGCGACGCTCTGGCCCGTGACTGCCGGCCGACAGTTTCGTGTCACGTCGGTGCCGACGGTGGAGAGCCGTCGCGTCGAGAATGTCCTGCGTGGCGACTACGCCGCGAACATGGGCAGCGGCGCGCCCCCCTACGTGTATCAATCGGGAGGTTCTCCGTCGACGATCGAAGAGGGCGATCAGGCGACCGATCAGGATTGGATCAACACCTGGTTCGACGCGTTCTCGCCGCCAAGGGCTCCCGACGGCGTCATCTTCCGCCGCAGCATGATCCGGCACCGCGACATCACCGATGGCACGACGCACACCTACATGTTCGGCGAGAAATACATGGACCCGAAGGCGATGGCGGACGGGAGCGAACAGGGGGACGACCAATGTCTCTACTCGGGGCACGACCGTGACGTGCTTCGCGTCGGGTTCTCGCCCCCCTACCCCGACACCCCGGGTCTCGACATCTATGACCTGTACAGCCCCCACCCCAACGCGAGCAACCAAAACCCGAAGCCGATCGCCTTCGGCAGCGCCCACCCGGGGTCCTGCGGCATGGTAATGGCCGACGGATCGGTGCGGACGACCGACTATGGTATCGCGGCGTCCGTCCACCAGGGCCTCGCCTCCCGCAACGACGGGCAGGTTGGGCGGTAAGATATCGTACTGAGTCCAGAAAATCGTTCATGTTCTTGATGGAGCACCTGCCCCATGCCATCCTCCGCCCCGCCACGAACTGCGACGACCGCCTCCGCATGGCGTGCCACCGGTCACCGCATGAGCGACGCAGGATCCGTCATCCCCGCCGCCATCGATCTCGAACAGCCGCGGCAGGGCATCACGCTGGCTCGCTCGGATGCAACTGGATCTGACAGGCTGCTCGGACTCGACCTGCGGTCTGACTGCCAACTCACCGACCACTGGGTGCGGGGCGACGACGTCACGGCGGTCTACGAAACCGCCGACGCCCGCCACCTGCGGACCACCGCGATGTGGCGACTGCATCCGTCAGAGGGCGCCACTCGGGCCTGGGAACTCATCGCATCGGCACAGACATCGCTCCTGCAAAGCGATGCGGTGCTCGCGGTCGTGTCGGAGATCGACGCCACCGACATCCTCTGGGGCACGTGCCGCGACGGTGCCGTGCACTGGCGCGCGGCCGAGTCGCCTGATGCGACCTGCGTGCTCATGCAAGTCGGCGGGGCGGCTGGTTCGGGCGACACAAGCGTGCTGGTGGCGGCGCATCCGGGCGACGCCCGGCGGATGACCGTTCGCCGAGACGGCAATCACGTCGTCGTCGAGTGCTGGCTCTTCTCGAACGAGCTTGAAAAAGGCGTGCTCCTCAGGAGCCGGGTGCTGGCGGCAGTCGGCGCCACGGCCGATGCTACCCGCTGGGCTGGAGATCTCGCGGCCACGTTCGCCGCATCGCCCCCGATGCTGACGACGTGAGGGGATGTCCCTCGCTCGCGCGTCGGGCTTGCATGTGAAGGTGTCCCTCGCTCGCGCGTCGGGCTTGCATGTGAAGGTGTCCCTCGCTCGCGCGTCGGGCTTGCATGTGAAGGAGGCCGCGCCCGCTCTCCATCCAAGCCCGCAGCGCAAGCAAGGGAATACAGGTGGCGTCACCCCCACGGGCCACGCAACACGGATCCCCTCGCGTGCGCGTCGGGCTTTATATGAGCACCTCTCCTCGGAATCCGCTGAACACGACAAACTCCGGCGTTTTCCAGCCCATTTTTGCGCTGGCCGCGAGTGGCCCCGGGGCGTTACATTGCCCCCATCTTCCCTGTGTTCCCCTGCCACGGATCGGCTCGGGCCTTTTGATCGGTCCCATGAGTCGGCCGTCGGCGTATCAGCACCGGCCCGCGGTGCACAGAAAAGGTGGATGCCGTGGCCGACATCGTCTTTGCGTTTGATCCCGCGATCGACCGCCCGCTCCCCAGGCTTGAAGCCACTCCGGCGGCCGTCGCCGAACCGATTGCGACGGCAGCCACCGATGCGCTTCTCTCAGCCGCCGCAGCAGCCCGGCAGGCCGATGCCGCGGCGCTCGTGCTCTTCGGCCGCGTGCTCGATCCGCAGCGGGCCAGCCCCGCGCAGGCGACCATGCTCCGCTCCCTGATCACTGGTCTGGCCGCCCACGGCTGCCGCACGGTCTGGCTGGCGGCCGACACCACCGCCTGCGCCGACATCGCGAGGATGCTTGGCGAACCAGCCGGGCTCGTGTTCGTCACTCCCACCGCGCCGCTGTCCCTCGAGATCCGCGGCATCGCGGTGGAGATCGTCTCGGCCAACGACAGGCACGCCGCGGTGTCATCGGCGTTGACAACGCACGCTGATGCCACCCTCGCCCCGCACTCGACGCTCGAGCGACGGATCGTGGTGGGCTGGGATGCCTCCCATTGGAATTCAGAACGGTGGGATGAAGAACCGGCCGTGGCAGACCACCGCTGGATGCACGCTGGCGGCGGACCGCTGTCGAACACGTTCTGCGTCTGGGGATCTCGCCGCCGTCCGCCTGTGACGACCGGCCTGCATTCTCTTCCCGCATTGCAGGCTCGCTCGGCGCATGAGGCAGCTCCTGGCTCGTGCGGCATGCTCACGCTCCTCGACCATCCGACTGTCGACGAGGGAATCCCTGTGACAGCGCGCCGCGATCTGCTCGACTCCCGCACCGACTGGCGACACAACTGGCGGGAGGTGCCCACGCATCACGTCGCCTGGCGGACGATCACGATCGCCTCCGCCACCGGTGGTGATGAGGAACTGGCCACCGCCATCTGGTCGGCAATCGAGGCGCTGTCGCTCGACACCCACGGGCCGCTGGAGATCATTCGCTGCCACGTCGAATGCGGCACGAGCGTGGCCCGCCGCGTGCGGGTGGCGGAGATCTCGGCAGAGACGCTGGCCCGGGTGCGGCAGCTCTACGACGCCCGGACGTTCCGCGGCTGGTGCCACGAGGTCGTCGCCGACCCCGGCGAGTCGTTGATCGCGCTAGGGCACTCGCGATCCGGCGCAAAGCCGGGCAGCACCACGTCGTTCTCGACGGCACTGGCCGACATCGTCAATCGTCTCGAACAGGAACCCCTGCACGCCATTCCTCAGGACCTCGCCCGCGAGTCTGCCTGGCTGGCCCTCGAACTCATCGAATCCACCTGACTTTCTGCGGAAAAAGCCTCCACGGAGTCTCCGACATGCACATCGAAACAATCCACATCGAGCGCTCCGGCTCGCTGACCGGCGTCACGATCGACCACCTTGGCCCCGGCGTGCAGGTGCTGCACGGCACCAACGAGACGGGCAAGACCTCCCTGCTCGAATTCCTGCGGGCGATGTTCTTCGGCTTTGAGGGGCTGTTTCGC